>JBDTOH010000541.1:0-4095 GCA_039933355.1 Gemmatimonadota bacterium
GTGAAGGACGTACATTCCGACGTGCCTTCCCAAACCTCGGAGCAGTCGGCCGGCGCGCCGCCCTCCGGTGGCCTCCATCGCGTTCTCGGCAATGCGTTCGGTCTCGCTCTCATCGTGGGCGGCGTTATCGGGCTGGGGATCTTCCGAACCCCCGGAACGATCGCCGAGCATCTTCCGCATCCGGCGCTGATCATCGGCGTATGGGTGCTCGGCGCCGGCTTCTCTTGGCTGGGATCGACTTCGGTGGCCGAGCTCGCTGCCGCGATTCCCCGATCCGGGGGCTTTTTCCCCTATGCGGAGCGCGCCTTCGGGCCGTTCGCGGGATTCGTTGCGGGTTCCAGCGATCTGTTGTCGTCGGCCGGCACGGTCGCGGCGGGTTCGTTCGTCTTCGGCGAGTACCTCGGCCGCTTGGTGCCGATGCATGCAGGCCTCCTCGCCGTGGTCGTGCTCTACATTCTACTCAACGTGGCCTTGCTGGCGGTGCTCCCAGTGGCTGACATGCGAGGACAGGCCCTCGTCGCGGGAACGGCGGCGGGCTGGGTGTTCGGCCGGTCGGGGGACAGCATCATCGCGGTCGTGGCTATGATCGGCCTGCTGAGCGCGGTCAACGCGAGCCAGCTCTCGACCTCACGGATCATCTATTCGCTCAACCGCGCCGGCCTCGTCCAAGGCCCTTTCGGCCGGGTCAATGCGGGCGGAACGCCGTCGGCGGCCCTGCTTGCGGGCAGCATCGTGGCGCTGGCGATGGTGGCCACCGGATCGTTCGAGCGGGTGCTCGCGATCACGGCGTTCTACATGGCGGCCAACTATGTCATCGTCCTGGCCGCGGTATTCGTGCTTCGGCGGCGCGAGCCCGAGCTGGCCCGGCCCTATCGCGCGCGCGGGTATCCATGGACCACCGGCTTCGGGTTGGTCGGGTTCATCGCGTTTCTTGCCGGGGCGGTGGCGAGCGATACGACGAACAGCCTGGTCGCGCTCGCCGGGTTCGGGGTCACGATTCCCGCGTTCTATCTGCTCCGCTCGCGCGAGGCGAAGCAGAATTGATCCCGCACGCCGGGGTTAGCACGACATACCGGCTCGGCCTAACGAAGCCCTGAGGAGACCAACGTCATGTCCAAACCATTCGAAGGAAAAGTGGCGCTGGTCACCGGCGGCAACTCCGGGATCGGGAAAGCCACGGCCATCCTGTTCGCTGCCCAAGGAGCGCGGGTGGTGATTGCCGCGCGGCGGGCCCCGGAGGGTGAAGCGACCGTGGCCGAGATCCGGCGAAGCGGCGGTGAGGCGATCTTCGTCAAGACGGATGTGATGCAGGCAGCCGATGCCGAAGCGGTGGTGAGGAAGGCCGTGGAGGAATACGGACGGCTCGACTGCGCCTTCAACAACGCGGGCGTCTCCGGCGGTGGACCGCTGCACGAGATTACCGAGCCGGATTGGGATCGGATGATCGACGTGAATCTCAAGGGCGTCTGGCTCGGGATGAAGTACCAGATCATCCAGATGCTGAGTCAGGGCGGCGGAGGCGCCATCGTCAACGACTCGTCCGTCGCGGGGCTGACCGGCTATGTCAGGAGCGCCGCCTACTGCGCGAGCAAGCACGGGGTCATCGGTTTGACCAAAGCGGGGGCGCTCCAGTACCGCGACAAGGGGATCCGGATCAATGCGGTCTGTCCGGGGATGATCATGACGCCGATGATCGAGCGTGCGTTTGCGATCCCGGGCGTGGAGGACTGGTTTCGATCGAAAGTGGCGGGGCGGGGCGGGAATCCCGACGAGGTGGCGCAGGCAGTGACGTGGCTGTGCTCCGATGCTGCGTCCTATCTGACGGGAGTAGCGCTCCCGGTCGATGGGGGGCTTTCGTCGGGACTCTCGTGAGTGAGTGCCCCGATCGCAGCCTAACGATGCAAGCGAGATCGCCGGCTGTGCTCGGAATATACAGGTCGAAGATCCTTCAGCGGTGACCTGGGAAGAACCGGAGACGGACAGCCTCTTCTGTGTGGAGTGATTCAGATGCCGCATCTCGTTGCAGCTCTCGCCATGGCCGTCGTCGTGGGTGTCGCACACGCTCACACGGCCGGTGACATCGTCGGAACGTGGCGGCTCGTGTCGATGGTCCGCGCCGATTCTGCCGGCCAGCCGGCACCGTATTGGGACGACCATCCATCGGGCCTCATCATTTATACGGCGGACGGTCACGTGGCGGCCCAGCTCTATGACTCCCGCCGGGCGCGGCTCGGGATCCGATGGGAGTCGGCCGGCCCGGAGGCCGCTCGAGCGGCGTACGCAGGATTGATCACGTACTTCGGGACATACTCGGTGGACCAGGCCGCGGGAACGGTGAGGCATGCGGTCGAGGGGGCGATGACGCCGGATTGGATCGGGACCAAGCTGGTTCGGGCATTCCGGTTCGTGACGCCTAACCGTCTCGAGCTCCGCGTCGTGACGGATGCGACCGGTCGGCCGGTCACGAACGGTACGGTGCTCGTGTGGGAGCGAGTCCGGCGGTGAGGGGAAGACGGTAAGACGGTAAGACGGTAAGACGGTAAGACGGTAAGACGGTAAGACGGTAGGTGTCGTTCCTGGTGCAATCGATATGTCAACCGCGGTCGGGTCGACTGGAAGAGTAAGGGATCGATTGGAGGAGTAAGGGGCGTGGGGCGGAGCAACGAAGCGCTGCCCGTTGTGGCGACGGCTGCGTCTTTGTGCGTCCATTAGACGAACCGGCGACCGAGTGGCGCTGGTCACGGGAGGCGATTCGGGGATCGGGCGCTCGGTGCGATCCTCTTCGCGAGGGAGGGCGCGGACGTTGCGGTCGCCTACCTCAGCGAGCACCGGGACGCCAAGAAAACGAAGGCGGCCATCGAGGCGGAAGGGCGGCAGTGCATCCTGATCGCCGGCGACATTTCCGATCAAGAACTCTGCAAAGCGGCCGTGAAGCGGACCGTGACCGTGAACAGCTTGGTGGGCTCGACGTGCTCGTGAACAAGACCGCCTTCCAGGTCCACACGTCGCGGTTCGAGGACCTGACGGCCGGGCATTTCGACGAGACGCTCACGTCAGCCAGTTCGGTGCGGACACGCCTATGAAACGACCCGCGCAGCCGGAGGAGATCGGACCGACGTACGTCTTCCTCGCGTCGGCACGTTGCTCGAGCTACATCACCGGGGCAGTATTGCCGATCATTGGCGGCTACAGCGATGGATGAGACGTCGGGCGGTGAGTTGGAGAAGGTGCCGCTGAGCAACGCCGACGTAGCGGATCGGCTGGCGAGCCTGGCGCAGATGCTGACGACGCAGAAGGGCAATCCCTACAAGGCACGGGCGTACCATCGTGCGGCAGTGAAGATCCGCGCCCTGTCGGAAAGCATCGACGAGCTCGTGCGCGGCGATGCGGACCTCACCCAATTCGCCGGGATCGGCGCCGCGATCAGCGCGGCGATTCGCGAGATCGTCCTGACCGGGACGTTAGGTACGCTCGAGAAGCTCCGATCCGAGGTGAGCCCGGAGCTGGCGGACATCAGCCGATACCCGCGGCTCGATCCCAAGCGGGTGCTTCGGGTCTACAAAAAGCTCACCATCGGCTCCGTCGATGCTCTTCGGGTCAAGCTCGAATCCGGTGAGATCGACAAAGCGCTCGGCCAGCGCACGGCTCAGCACATTCGTCAGGGTCTTACCGAGACGCACGCCATGCTGCTCCACCGGGCCGACGAGATCCGGGTTGCGGTCGAGGAGTTCCTGGTCGAGAAGTGCGGTGCGCGGCGGGCCGAGGTGGTCGGGGACTACAGGCGGCGGGTGGAAGTGATCGAGGAGCTCGTCTTTATCGTCGAGACGGAGGACTTCGACGGGCTGGTCGCAAAGCTGCAGCGGTTCGGCGGCCGGACACCGCTCTTGAGCGCCGGGAAGGACATGGCGGTCTTGGCACTCTCTTCGGGCTTATTGCTGGGGATTCAGCGTGCCTCGCCCCAGCAATGGGGGCTCTCGCTCATCGAGTGCACCGGATCAGCGGCGCACCTTGGCAAGCTGACGGTTGTCACCGGGGACCTCGATGTGCTCCGAGAGAAGGGTGAGCATCCCACCGAGACGGCGCTGAACCAGAGGT
>JBDTOH010000542.1:0-4087 GCA_039933355.1 Gemmatimonadota bacterium
TCCTCGAACAGGCGATCAACCGGCTCGAGGCGGACACGAGCGGCGCCGACCCGTGGGCCCGCCTCGAGCCGCTGATGGCGGATTCTCTCAAGCTCGTGCCGAGCAAGCTCTCGCCGGATCGAAGCGAGCGGATGTTGGCGGGGAGCCGCTACCCGCCCGAGTGCGTTCGCTGGCTCGTGGCGGACAACGGTGGCACCATGGTGCTTGCGCCGCTCCTTCTCGGGCGGCGACCGGACATCCTTTACGTCAGGAACCTGTTCGAGCGGAATGCGTCGCTGCTCCGCCGGTACCCTGGCCGGTCGGTGTACCTGCTCAAGCCGGCCAATGGGGACGCGCAGCCGCGCTTCACACCTCTCTCGGCCGATTCGATCCTGAACCAGAAGTGACCCGGGCGTGCCGCGACGCGTTAGGGACGTCATCCCCGGTCGTGCTTGCTCGTTCGGGACCACCGTGGACGACGACCCGTCGGCGTGAGCGCGAGGCGCTTCAGTGGCGGCCGGCGAGCGAGTCGAGCGCGTGGGCGGCCCGCTCGCTGCCCGACTTGAACTCGGTGAGGCCAAGCGCCAGTCCGGCGTCGGCCACGCGCTTTGCTTCGGCGTACCGTCCGGTCTTGAGCAGACACTCCACCAGCCGGCTCCGGCTCAGCGTCCCGGTCGGGGCCGCCTCGACCCCGCGCTCGAAAATCGGCACGGCCCGCACACAGTCGCCCTCCGAGCGGAGCACCTGCCCCCACTCTTCGAACACCCGCTCATCGCCCGAGTAGAGCGCCGCCGCACGCTCGAACGAGTCGATCGCGTCGAGAGTCTTTCGTCGTCGCGCGAGGTCCCGGCCGTGAACGTAGAACGCGCGATAGCTGGTGGGACCGTCAATCACCGTCTGGGCGAAGAGAGTCGGGTTGTCGGCCCACACGGCCTGCCTCGAATAGCTCCGGGAGACGCCAAGAATGATCAGCCCACCGGCCAGTGCGACTGCAACGTGGCGGGCGATGCGGCCAGGAAGCAGCGCCGCCGCTCCCGCGACCGCGAGCACGAGCCCCACGCTCGGCAGCAACAGGGTCCGCTCCGCGATGACGATTCCGGTTGCGAACAGGATGTTGCTCACGGGAAGGATCGCGATCGCCATCCACGCGATCCCGAACGCGACGACAGGGGCGCCGCGGCGGAGCCGGACCGCCAAGAGCGCCAGTCCGATCACGACCGTCAATCCCGCCGTTGCGGCCACCGACCACCCGTGCGAGCCCGCATATCCCGGTGGGCTGTATTGCGCCGCGAGCGCGTTAGGCCAGGCCAGCAACCTGAGCCACTCGAGCGCCACCGGCAACATCGCCACGGTCCGTTCGGCGATCGTCAGGCCGGCCAGTCCCTTCGCCGGCGGCCCCCCCCCGAGGTCGCCTAACACGAGATACCGGCTCACCCCGAACCCGACGGCTGCGACCGTGAGGAGGATGTAGTTGGGCGCCACCGCCCTCAGCCGCTCCCGCCCCGACCCGGGCCGCGAGATGACGAACACATCCGCCGCGATCAATAGCCCAAGCAGAACGATCCCCTGTTCCTTGGCCGCCGCCGCGAGCACCAGACAGACCGCGATGAGCACGCGCCGCCCGACCGCGCCGCCGCCCCGCGGCTCCGGCGCCTTGTCCGGCCGTACCGTCCCGAGATACAGCCAGACGCCCAGACCCGTGAACACCGTCATCCACAGCTCTGCCTGCCCGACGACGTTCGCCGTGGCCTCGACATGAACCGGGTGCACCGCGAACAACGCCGCGCCGAGCCAAGCGGCCCAGAACGGCACCAGCCGGCGCCCGAGGGCGAAGACCATCAGCGTAGCGAGGACGGTGAGCGCCAGATTGACCGCATGGAACAGAAACGGCTTCCCCCCGGACGCCGCCCATTGGATGGCGAAGCCCCAAACCGTGAGCGGTCGATATGCGTCCCCGAGGTTTCTTGGCGGCCAATAGCTCTGCTGAGCGTAGACCCAGGGGGGGTCCAGCCGGTGGACTTGATCGTTCTCGGCGATGATCGGGACGTCGTCGAACGCGAAGCCGTTTTCCAGGCTGCGCGCGGTCGAAAGGAAGACCAGCACGACGAGGCCGATCGTCGCCCAGGCCGATCGCATTGCTATCGGGCGCCCACCGGCGAGCGCGCAGGTATCGTATCGGCGGCACTCATGTGGATCGCGACCGTTCCCGGCTTGGCGTCGACCTTGATGGCACTGTCGGCGATCTGGTAGAACCGCTGGAACAGCCGCACGCGAGCGGGCCGACTGCCGTAGGAGATTCCCTCGCGCGCCTCATGTTTGGCCTCCTCATACCGGCCGAGATTGAGGAGGCAGGCGATCAGGGCCCCTCGCGCCGCTTCGTGCTCGGGCTCGACCAGCAACGTACGCTGGTACAGCTTGGTCGCCGGTTCGCACATGTTGTTGAGCCGATACTTGTTGGCAAGGTCGAAGTAGACTCCCCATGTCCGGGGATAGAGCTCGATCGACTTCTTGTACTCGGTTTCTGCCCACCGCTTCTCGCCGACTTGAAACAACAGCTGGGCCAGCGCATGATGGGCCCGGTACGACTTGGGCGCGTCGATCGTGGTCTGGTGCCAGTACGTGAACTGGTCCCTCCACACCATCTGCCGGCTCGCGCTTCGGGTCAGCCCCATGAGCAGAATGGCCCCGAGAACCACTGCGCCCATCCACTGCCGGACGGTCAGTCGCCCTCTGAGACCGCGTGCTTCCTTGTCGTCCTGCCGTGGTGACGTCTTGCCGGCTGCCCATTGGAGTACCGGCTCCAGCACCCCCGCCACCACCAGCATCATCCCGATGCTCGGGAGGAACAGAGTCCGCTCGGCGAGCATGATGCCGGTCGGGATGAGCACGTTGCTCACGGGGAAGATCCCGATGGCGAGCCACATGATTCCAAGCGTGACGACGGGCCGCTTCTTCCAGCTCCCGAACGCGAGGAGCAGCGCCAGCAGCAGGATGAGCAGGCCGAGGGTCTGGTCTCCGCCCCACGTGGTGGCCGCCTCGAGCTCCTTCGGAGAATAGTCTCCCTGAAGATGGGCCGGCCAGAGAAGCAGCCTCACCCAATGCGGCACGACCGGCAGCATCGTGAGCGCGCGCTGCCCCATGCCAAGGCCGTCGAGCGCCTCCGCCTTGAAGGTGCCGACGGCATCACCGCCCAGGGCAAGGGTCCGGATCGCAAAGAACGAGGCCGCGCCGAGCAGCATGACCAGCAGGAGGGGCCGGGCGTGACGCAGCCTGGCCTTGAGGGATTCGTCGGTCTTGACCACCGTTAGCTCGGCAGCGACGAGAAGCCCGATGATGACGAGCCCGCTCTCCTTGTATAGGCAGGCCGCGAGGTACAGCGCGAACAGGAGTGCGCCTCGTCGGGCGTCGAATCGTCCGTCTTCACGGGTCTTGAGGTAGAGCGATACCGCGAGCACCGCCAGGAGGCCTGTCATGAGCTCCGACTGGTTCACGGCGATCGCGACCGCCTCGACGTGGACCGGGTGGACCATGAAGAGGGCCGTCGCGATCCAGGCCGCCTCCCGGGAAACGAGCCGGCGGAGGAGGGCGTAGAACGCGAGTCCAGCCGCCAAATACAGGAGAATGCTGGTCGCGCGGTAGAACCATGGCTCCCCGCCCGACAGGGCCCATTCGACCGCAAAGGTGAGGCTGGTGAACGGCCGGTAGAGCGCTGGTGGATATGGCTTCGGCCAGTACGATTGGGTGAAGAACGCCCACGGTTCCGTCAGGGTATGGATCGTCGGGTTCCGCTGGATGACCGGCATGTCGTCCTGGGTGTAATGATTTCCCAGGTTGGTTGCCGACGACGCGACGCAGAGGAGGGCAAGCCAGAGGGTCGGCATCCACGATTTTCGGACGGGGTCTGGCGGCATCCACGATCCTAGACGAAGGTTCTTCATGCGCTGCGGCGATTGGGACGAGCAAGGAGTACGCCGGTCCCGAGATCGCGGGTGCAACCGCTCTGAAACGATCCGTGGGCCTGTATGGCTCCGCTCCCTACGAGCGAATGGGCGCGGTTGGTCTTGCGCCACCCGCAACCAGGAGGTGGGTTGCAAAGTCCAATGGGGAA
>JBDTOH010000543.1:0-4070 GCA_039933355.1 Gemmatimonadota bacterium
TAAGGAGCGCGCGGTCCTCGGGATGATTTTCTTCGAGGTTGGTGTCGAGCAGGTAGAGGGAGACCCGGCCCGCCTTCATCGTCCACACCCGCACCCGCACCGGCCGGCCGAAAGTCTCGACAGTAGTGACGTGGGCCTCGCCCTTCGGGCCGCGGACTTCGACGAGCGGCGTGAGAACCGGGTCGACGTGATCGTCGCTGTCCTCCTGCCACCCGTCGGCGCGGAGCCGCTGGTCGAAGTAGCCCTTCATGTAGCTCAGGCCAATGCCGACGAGCGGGACGCCGAGGTCCGAAGCGGACTTGCAGTGGTCGCCCGCCAGAATACCGAGGCCGCCGCTGT
The DNA here is from genome assembly GCA_039933355.1 of Gemmatimonadota bacterium. GTDB lineage: Bacteria > Gemmatimonadota > Gemmatimonadetes > Gemmatimonadales > GWC2-71-9 > SHZU01. The sequence goes on from JBDTOH010000543.1 coordinate 340, forward strand.
AGATCGGCACCGACGTGTGGAGCCCGAACTCCGCGCAGAAGTACGCGACCGGCCGGCTCAAGAGCTGCGGATAGCGGCGCCCGAACCAGGTCCGCTCCAGTTGCCGGTCGCTCGCCATCCATTCCATCACGACGTCGTACTGGCGCAAGAACACCGGATCGTGCGCCAGCTTCTCCAGCCGGGCGGGAGAGGTTTCCCGCAGCATCGCGATCGGGTTGCTGTGAAGCTCGCGCCACAGCGCCGGATCGATTGCGCGGAGGAGGGCGCGCGCGTCGCGGTTCCAGCTCCACGACAGATTCGTCGCCAAGGCTGCGAGCCCCTCGAGGCGGGGCGGAAGCGCAGGGATTTTCTGGCGGATCTGCGACATTCAATGCTCCAGCGAGCGCTCGCTAATGAACGAGCTTCTTGTAACGGATTCGATGTGGCTGATCCACGCCGACGCCTTTGCGCCGCTTGTAATCGGCCGCGTAGTCCTGGTAGTTGCCTTCGAACCAGAACGCCTCGCTGTCCCCTTCGAACGCCAGAATGTGGGTCGCGATCCGGTCGAGGAACCACCGGTCGTGGCTGATCACCACCGCACAGCCGGCAAACCCTAACAGCGCGTCTTCCAGCGCCCGGAGCGTGTCCACGTCGAGATCGTTGGTCGGCTCGTCGAGCAGGAGCAGGTTGCCGCCGCTCTTGAGCAGCTTTGCGAGATGAACCCGGTTCCGCTCGCCGCCCGAGAGCAGCCCGACTTTTTTCTGCTGGTCGGAGCCCTTAAAGTTGAAGCCGGCGCAGTAGGCCCGGGCGTTCACCTGCCGCTTGCCGAAGTCGAGGAGGTCCCGGCCTCCGGAGATCTCCTCGTAGACGCTCTTGTTCGGGTCGAGCGAGTCCCGGCCTTGATCGACATAGGAGATCTTGACCGTCGAGCCCACGATCAGCTCGCCCTCATCGGGACCTTCCTGGCCCGTGATCATTCGGAACAGCGTCGTCTTACCGGCGCCGTTCGCGCCGATGATGCCGACGATACCGCCGCGCGGCAGCGAGAAGTTGAGGTTCTCGAACAGGAGCCGGTCGCCGTAACCCTTCTTCACGTTCTTCGCGATGACCACTTCGTCCCCGAGCCGCGGCGGGACCGGGATCAGGATCTCGGCCGTTCCCTCCTGCTGCTTCTCGCCTTCGGCGAGGAGCGACTCGTACGCGGTGATTCGGGCTTTGCCTTTGGCCTGGCGCGCGCGGGGCGAGAGACTGATCCAGTCGAGCTCGCGCTGGAGCGTCCGCTGCCGGGCCGACGCGGCCTTCTCTTCCTGCGCCATCCGGCGGCTCTTCTGGCTGAGCCAGCTCGAGTAGTTGCCCTCCCAGGGAATCCCCTCGCCCCGATCGAGCTCGAGAATCCAGCCGGCGACGTTATCGAGGAAATACCGGTCGTGGGTCACCGCGACGACTGTCCCCGGGAACTCCGCCAGGTACCGTTCGAGCCACGCCACCGACTCGGCGTCCAAGTGGTTGGTCGGCTCGTCGAGGAGCAGCATGTCGGGCTGTTCGAGCAGCAGCCGGCACAGCGCGACTCGTCGCTTCTCGCCGCCCGAGAGGGTCGTCACGTCGGCGTCGCCGGCCGGAAGCCGAAGGGCGTCCATCGCAATGTCGAGCTTGCGGTCGATCTCCCAGGCACCTGACGTCTCGATTTTCGTCTGGAGGTCGCCCTGCTTTTCGAGCAGCGCCGTCATCGCGTCGTCGCTCATCGGCTCGGCGAACTTGGCGCTGATCTCCTCGAACTGCGTGACCAGGGCCCGAATGTGCGCGACCGCCCCCTCGACGTTACCCCGGACGTCCTTGCCGGGGTCCAATTGGGGCTCCTGGGACAGGTAGCCGATCCGAATCCCGTCGGCGGGGCGCGCCGAGCCCTGAAAATCGTGGTCGACTCCGGCCATGATCTTGAGCAAGGTGGACTTGCCCGCGCCATTGGAGCCGAGGACGCCAATCTTGGCGCCCGGAAACATCGAGATGTAAATGCCTTTGAGAATCTCTCGGCTCGGTGGAACCACCTTGCGGAGATTCTGCATCGTAAAGATGTACTGTGGGTTAGCCATATTTGGGGGAACTTAGTCGCTCGGACCGCCGGACGGCAGTTTTCTGATTACCTTAGAGCCGAACCCACTAAGAACCTCGAGGGTAGGTCAATGCTGCTCAAATCGCTGCTCCTCGGTGCGCTCGTTCTGCTGCCGACCACGCCGCGCCGTACCGCTCCCGCCGCACCTCCGTGCGACGCCGACAACGGCGGCCTCAAGCTCCCCGACGGGTTTTGCGCCATTCTCGTAAAGGAGAACCTGGGCCCGGTCCGCCATCTCGCCATTGCATCGAACGGAGACATCTTCGCCGCCAGGATGGGCGGCGGCGGAGGCGTCGTCGTGCTTCGCGACACCAATGGCGACGGGAAGGCAGACACCGTGGCCGTCTTCGCGAGCGGGACAAACGGGACGGGCATCCGGCTCCGCAGCGATGCCGTCTATTTCGCGGCCGACAACATGATCCTCCGCTACCCGTGGTCGGTTGGAAAACTGGCGGCGGCCGGCCCGGCCGACACGATCGCGAAGGGCCTTCCACCGGGCGGCCATTCGATGAAGAGCCTCGTCTTCGGCAAGGACGGGACGCTGTATGTGTCGTTCGGTAGCCGCACCAACAGCTGCCAGGTGAAGGATCGGGCCAACCAGTCTCCCGGAATCAACCCCTGCACTGAGCTCGACGAACGGGCCGGGATCTGGACCTTCGATGCGAAAAAGACCGGCCAGACCCCGGCCGACGGTAAGCGCTTCGCGACCGGGCTCCGCAACCCGGAGTCGATCGACATCAACCCCGCGACCGGCGTCCTCTACATGGCGACCCATGGCCGCGACCAGCTCAGCGAAAACTGGGGCTGGCCGGCGGAAGACGGACGGGAGAACCCGTCGGAGGCCTTTGGACCGGTCGCTTCGGGAGCGGACTACGGCTGGCCCTACTGCTTCCACAACCCGCGCACGAAGCAGATGCTCCAGAATCCGGAGTACGGCGGCGACGGCAAGAAAGTCGGCGACTGCGACAAGAAGATCGCCCCCGCGATCGGTTTCCCCGCCCACTGGGCGCCTAACGATCTTGCGTTCTACACCGGCACCATGTTCCCGGCCAAGTACCACGGCGGCGCGTTCATCGCCTTCCACGGCTCCTGGAACCGGGCCCCGGCGCCGCAGGAAGGTTTCCGGGTCGTCTTCGTGCCGTTCCAGGGCGGCAAGCCCGGTAGCACCTGGGAGGATTTCGTGCTCCCCGCCGGCGCCCCGACCTCGATCCGTCCGACCGGCATTGCGTCGGGTCCGGACGGCTCGCTCTATGTGAGCGCGGACGCCCAGGGCAAGATTTGGAGGATAGTGAAGAAGTAGGAGACGGTCCCCCGACTCCTTGCCTTGCAGGCATTTTGGGCTTCTACTTTTACCATCTCTCTCAGGAGGCTCCATGAACATCCTCAAGGCCACGTCGGTGACCTTGGGACTCACGCTGGTAGCGGGGGGCTTGGCGGCGCAGGAAAAAGTCGAGCCGCAACCCCTCCCGGTCGGCACGGAAGCGCCCGATTTCAAGCTTCCAGCGGCGACCAAAGAGGGGGTCGCCTCGAAGCCGGTGAGTCTCAAGGATCTGCGTGGGCAGACAGTGGTCCTCGCGTTCTTCTACAGGGCGCGGACCAAGGGCTGAACCGTCCAAATGGACGCGTACCGTGATCAGTACGC
>JBDTOH010000544.1:0-4064 GCA_039933355.1 Gemmatimonadota bacterium
GCGAACTCCCGGGCGCGACCGGCGCCGCGGGTGAGCAGGAGGTTCGCCACGTTGGCGCAGGCGATCAGGAGCACGAAGCCCACCGCCGCGAACATCAGGGCGGCGGCTTTCCGCGAGTCGGTCGTGACGAGATCGTCCGTGAAGCTCGAGACCCTGACGTCGAAGTCCTTGTTCGTCATGGGGTAGGCCTCGGCCAGCCGCCTCACGATCGTGCGTAGCTCCGCCTGCGCCTCCGCCAGCGTGGAGTTGCCGCGAAGCCGGCCCACGATGTAGAGCGAGCGGTCCGCGCGAGCGGTCCGGCCGGTATCGGGCAGCGAGGTCCAGACGTCGGCAGTGAGGAAGGGGAAGACGTGCCGTGCGGGCAACACGCCGACCACCGCGTAGTCGGTCCCGTCGAGACGCATGCGGCGGCCGAGTACGTTAGGATCGGCGCCGAAGTGGGTGCGCCAGAGCGCGTCGCTGATTAGCGCAACTGGTTGGCCGCTGGTTGCATCCTCCGCGCGAATGGCTCGCCCGAGGACCGGCGAGATCCCGGAGAGCTCGAACAGATTGCCCACCGCGCGCGCTCCATTGAGGTGCTCGGGCGGCTCGCCGTTGGACCAGTTGAAGCTGGCAGGCCGGTACGAGGCGAGGTCGACCGTGCGGGCTTGGCTCTGCCAGTCGTGGAATTCCGCGAGCGAGATGCCGCCCGAGTTCCCCAGGCGCTTGGGAACAAACGAAATGATGTGGACGAGTCGGTCGGCGTGGGGAAGGTTGAAGGGGTGAAGGGCAATCGGGTCCAGTGCGGCGAACATGGTGACGTTGAGGGCGATCCCGATGGCGAGCGAGATGCCGGCCACGGCCACGAAGCCCGGGGTCTGGCGGAGGGCACGGAGGGCAAACCGGACGTCGGCTGTGAAGCTCATCGCTCGCGCCTGGTGGGAATGCTACAATCTAGAGGGCGATGGCTATCACGAACAGTCGAAGTGGAGCGCAACCCGGGCTATCGGCCCTCGACGGGGGAGGACTATCAAACGCCGCTTTCCAATCCTGCGAAGCGGCCTTCCGGAATTGCAGGCACTCTACCGTGCGCGTCGCAGCGCCTGGCGTCGGATGTCCGCTCGGTCCCGAATCAACAGCTCCGGATGCGCCGCCAGCGCCGCCTTGGGGAAGCCGTTCGTCTTCCCCTTGACGTACCGATCGAGAAACCCGAGAACCAGGTCGTTCTGCACCGCCGTAAACCGTTTGGCCGCCCCGGCGTCTCCCAGGACCGGCATCAGCGCCGGTCCGAACAGCTCGCCGAAATCCGTGATACCGAGGTGGAGGAGTCCCGGAATCATAACCCGGAAGATGTCGCTCCGAAGCCCCGCCGCGGCAACCCGTTCATAGGCGACGTCGCCGGCCGTCGGCGTGCGCGGGCCGTACGGACCCCGGTAGAGGTTCGCGGAGGCGCCGGCCGCCGACACGATCGCCTTCATGCCGGCGACCGCATCCGAGTTGAGCATCAGGAACGCCGTCCGGAGGTCGCGGTCCACCAGCTCGTAGGTCCAGTTCCCGCCGTCGAGGTTGACGGCGGCCTTCGCCCGCGCATCGCCCTGTGCGAGCATCGCGGCGATGTAGCCGCCATAGGACATTCCCATGTAGCCCCGCCGGTCGTGGTCGATCGCCGCCGCGAGCGGCTTTGCCACGTCGGGAACGGCACCGTCCTCGAGCCGGTCCAGGGCGAAGTAGACGTCGTCGCGCCACACCGGTGCGAGCTGGCCGAGCGAGAGCTTTCGGAGGTCCTTCACATACTCGCCCGTCGCGCGCACCCGGTCGCGGATGTCGGTCCCGAAGAGGGCGACCGGCCCGGACTTGATCGATCCCACGGTCATGAGGTCCTTGGCGATGGCCGGCGACATCGGGTATGCGTCGCCGTTAGGGTACACGACTCCACCGCTCTCATAGGGATGCCCGAGCGCGATGACGACATATCCATTGGCCGCCAGATGCTCGAACAGCGCGGTCTGCTGCGCCGCGTACGAGGTGTAGCCATGATTGAAGCCGATCACGGGAAACCGGCCCGGTGCCGGTGAGGCGCCCTGGTACGAGTTGGTCTCGAGCGAAGCGCATCCGGCAAGCACCGCCGCCGTCTGACCGAGCAGCGACATCAGAGCCGCCGGAAGCACGGGCGCCTCGGCCGCGGTGAAGTAGGTCCGTCGAGGTCCCGATACGGTGGTGGCAGGATACCACGCTCGGACGTACAGCCGGCGAACGGGTGTCGGCGTCGGAGCATACTGCGAGCTCCGGAGGGAGTCGGTGACCTCGAACTCGACGGTGCCGATCCGGTACGGCCCCGGCGCCGCGGGCCACGCGCGGCAGTTCGCCGATGGGTCGGGTGTCTGGGCGGTGGCCGTCGCCATCGCAAGCAGCGACGGGAGCACAAAAAGGGCAATTCTCATGGACCGGGGCCTCGGATGTTGTCGGCGATTCAGCTCCTAAGGTAGCATCGCCATGACCACGCTTAGACCGGACTGTCATCGAGCCGAGCAAGCTAGTTGGCGCTCGTCGAGCTCTGCCGCCGAGATTCCTCGCCTGAATCTAGCGCAACCCACCGTCTTGTAAGACCTTCGCGTTGGATTGGATGATCGAGGATTGCATCCGGTTGTTGAGAGCTTTGCCGAGCCTTTCTTCGGATTCACCGCGGTTGTAAGCATCTGCAGTGTCGACAAGGTGATTCCGACGTCGAGCGCCTTGTGAATCATTCTGGGGTATGCTCCGTGATCCGGCCGCCCTTTGCGGACATCATGGCAAAGGCTTCACTCTGATCGAGTTGTTGATCGTCCTCGTCATCATCGGTATTCTCGCGGCCATTGCGATTCCAAGGCCGGAGGAGAGCGGCGCTCCGCCCGAGGCCTCCGTCGTTGAGTTCAGACGCCGATGACCTCCAATCCGACGGCGCGGGCGGCGGTGCCTAACGCCTTGTCATGCGTCGCCATCGTCAGTGGCTCGTCGTGGGCATCCCGCCACGCCACCGCCGTAGCGAGGTGGATGGCGTCCAGCGTGCCGAGCGGAGTGGGGAAGGACTCGGACGCGCGTCGCAAGACTGAGCGGGTGACATCGACCAACTCTACCGCCTCGAGGAGCCGATAGACCTCCGCGCGCCGGCCGGCGAGCTCGTCGGTGCTCAGGTTCCCCGTGCGTGCCATGCGATCGAGGGTGCGCAGGCACTCGACCTCGGTGAGCGCGCTCGCCACCGCGCCGGCGAATCGCTTCCGGTCACTGAGCGCCGACCCCTCACCGAGCACAAGGCGGAGCACGACGGAGGCGTCGAGGTAGGCGATCATCGGGGGCGCTTCACCGCGACGACTGCCGCTCTTCCAGCAACGCGCCCAAGCTGTCCACCGGGCGACCGAGCGGCGCCGCCGGTTTTACCGCGCTCCATGCTCTGCTGGGCAACCGTGAGGTCAGCTGGTCACCGCGCTCCGCGTACGGGACGAGGCGTGCCACCGGCGTCTCCCGCTCGCACACCACGACCGTGTGGCCGCGGCGGGCCGCGCGCAGGTACGCACTCAGCCGGGCCTTCAGCTCGGCGACCTTGACGGTCTTTTCGGTCGATTTCTTCATAGTCATAATATGGTCACATATGGTCATGTCGGCAACCATCCGGCCCGGTCGGGTCGATTCGGCCGCCGGGCGTCATAGCGGGTAGCTCCGCCCGTCGGCGGAGTAGTTGTCGAGCGGCTGCACGGCGATCGAGCGAATCCTCAAGCGACTCGCGTTGCAACCCAAATCACGGCCGCATACCGCACCACTTTGCCAACCAGCGTCCAGAGCGAGAAGACTCCGAACGGAACCCCGTGCGACGCCCGCCGCGGCGACAATCCCGTCGCCCACGATCGGGACCCACGACAAGAGGAGCGCGGGCGGACCAAAGCGTCTCATCAACTGAGCGGCCCGGGCACCGACCGGCTTGTGCCACCGAGCGGCGAGGCGCTTGGCAAGGACGCCCGCGAACAGGTAGGTCGTGACCGCGCCGAGGTAGTTGCCCGCGGACGCGACGGCCACCGGGAGCACGGCCGAATCAGTGCGGAGAACGGCTGCAA
>JBDTOH010000545.1:0-4063 GCA_039933355.1 Gemmatimonadota bacterium
GGCAGGGCGGCAGGGCGGCAGGGCGGCAAGTAAGACGGTAAGGCGGTAAGACGGTAGGACGGTAAGTCGGCTCTGTGGAGGTGGAATTGGGGTGCGCTCGGCTGCGGTCCGCGATGGCGCTAGGGCTGGCGCTGCAGGGGAGCTGCGGGGCTTCCACCGAAAGCGGCGGGGCCGACGCTCCAACCATCGTGGCCTTTCGGGGCGGCGACATCTCGGCTTTGGAGCGGATCGAACAGGCCGGCGGCGGATTCCGCGCTGCGGGTCAGGCCGGCGATGCCATCGCGATCCTCCGGGCGCAGGGCGCCAACTTCTTTCGGCTCCGCCTCTTCGTCGAACCTAACGGCGACGACGTGCAGGTGAACGACCTCCCCTACACCATCCGGCTCGCCCAGCGCGTCAAAGCCGCCGGCGCCAGGTTCCTCCTCGACTTCCACTACTCGGATACGTGGGCCGGCCCCGGTCATCAGGTCACACCGGCCGCCTGGACCGGACTCGACCTCGATGCGCTCGAGCAGCGGGTCGAGGCCTATTCGGCCGACGTCATCACCCGGCTGAAGCAGGCCGGCGCCCTTCCCGACATCGTCCAAGTCGGCAACGAGATCGACGGCGGCATCCTCTGGCCCCTCGGCCGCGTGAGCGGGGCCCAGTGGGACACGCCCGAACAGTGGGACCATTTTACTGGCTTGCTGAAGGCCGGGGTCCGCGGCGTGCGGAGTGCGCTCAGCGTGGGCGATTCCGTCCGCGTCATGCTCCATTACTCAGCGGGTGGGAACGCCGCCGCCACTCGAGAGTTCTTCGACCAAATGGGCGCGCACGGCGTCTCGTACGATCTGATCGGCCTGAGTTATTACCCGTGGTGGCACGGCCCGCTCGACGAATTGCGGAACAACCTCGAGGCCACTGCGCTGCGCTACGGCCGGGACATCATGGTGGTGGAGACGTCCTATCCGTGGCGAGCCGGCGGATGGGAGGGGATGGCCCCGAATACTGCTGCCATGATCTGGCCGGTCTCTCCGGTGGGGCAGGCGCAGTTCCTCCGCGCCGTTCTCGATGCTGTCGCCGCCGTGCCCGGCGGTCGAGGCACCGGCGTCGTCTGGTGGTATCCCGAAGCCATCCCGGTGACCGGGCTGTTCGTCTGGGGTGGCGGTTCGCTGGCGCTGTTCGATGCCGGCGGCGCCGTTCTCCCTGCCGCCGCGGAATTCCGGTCGCACTGAATCCGGATGATCCTGCGGAATCGGCGCGATCAGCCTAACGGAGGATCGGCGTCTCGAGCCGGGACCAGCTCGATCAACGGCAGGAGTGACGGCGCCGTGGCAACGAGATGCGTGCCGGACGAAGCCATCGCCGGCAGGAGCTCGAGTCCGATCCGGTTGTGCCAGAAGACTCTCATCCCGAGCCCGCCCGCCCCGCCGATGTCCGACGGCGATCCCGCGACGAAGAGGACGCGGTCGCTCGAAAGACCAAGCTCCTGGAGCGCGAGCGCATACGGTTCCGGTCTCGGCTTGTACCATCCCGCCCGCTCCGCCGTCACCACGACCGCGAGCTCGACTCCGATGGCTGCCACGGCGGCGGTCGCCAACCGTTCGGAGCAATTGGTGACGACCGCGAGCGGTACGCGGCGCGCCAGCTCGGCCAGCACGCCCTGCGCCTCCGGCCAAGGCTCGATCGTTTCCCACTCTTGGAACAGGCGCTCGGCCGCGCGTCGCTCCACACCGGCAACGTCCGCGCTCGAGCGCACCAGGTCCTCATATGGCCGGTATCGCCCCGCGCCGTAGGTCTGTCGGAGATACTCTTTTCGCCACCGGAGCCCCAACTCCGCGCCCCCCGCGACCCGATTCCACAGCGTCCAGGAGTCGAGCAGGCCCGTCAGGAGGTCGAATGCCACTGCCACCGCCGTGAACGCGGGAGGACGCTGCAGCGGCACGACGGTAGGATGGCTCATGGCATCTCGGGTTAGGACTCGGAACGGCACCGGCAAGGAAAGCGAGCGGTCCGAAGAAGGCAACCATTCCGGCCGCCGCGAATCCTTGCCTCTCGAACACCGGCGGAGGCAAGTTAAGGCGGCCGAGCGGAGTCCTGGGAGTCGCCTCTGGGGACCGGCGCCCACGGTCGGACCGCCCCTTGGAGAGCATCTGTGACTGTCTGGTTTGCTCCGATCTTTGCCGCCATGCTCGTGGCCGGCCCGCTCCACCCCGCCCCGGCCCAGTCCGGCCCGGTCACGGTCGCCTCGCCTAACGGGCGCACCGTCGTCTCCCTCGCCATCCGCGAAGGCCGGCTGACCTGGTCGGTCACCCGCGACGGGACGCCGGTTGTGTTTCCGTCCCGGCTGGGCTTCACCTTCCGGAGCGCGCCCCCGCTCGGCGACGGCCTTCGTCTCGCGGACAGCGCCCGCTCTGAGCGCGACGAGACCTTTGCGCTGCCGTTAGGCGAGGTGGCCAGGGTCCGCGACCAGCACCGCGAGCTCCGGCTGAAAGTGGCGGAGACGAGTGGGCTCGGCCGCGAGCTTTGGGTCGTCGTCCGCGTCTTCGATGACGGGCTCGGCTTTCGCTACGAGCTGCCCGACCAGCCGAACCTCAAGGACTTCGAGATCATCGAGGAGCTCACCGAGTTCGCTATGGCCGACGACGCGAAGGCGTGGTGGATCCCCGCAAACGTCCCGAGCCCGGACCGGCAGGAGATGCTCTTCTCTTCTTCGCCCCTCAGCAAACTCGACACGGTGCATACGCCGCTCACGATGCAGACCCGCGCCGGCCTGCAGATCGTCATCCACGAGGCCGACCTCGTGGACTATCCGGGGATGTACCTGGTGGGGAAAAGCGAGAGCCGGACACTCAGAACGACGCGTGCCCGCTGGAGCGACGGGGTCGCGGTGAAGGGGCGCACTCCCTTCGTCACGCCGTGGCGGACGCTCCAGCTCGCCGACCGCCCCGAGCAGCTCGCCCCCTCCCTGCTCGGCCTCAAGCTCAATCCGCCGAGCCGAATCGCGGACACCAAGTGGATCCGGCCGATGAAGTACGACGGCATCTGGTGGGGCATGCACGTCAACACGATGACCTGGAGCAGCGGTCCGCTCCACGGCGCAACCACCGCGAATACCAGGAAGTACCTCGACTTCGCGGCCGCCAACGGGCTCGGCGGCACGCTGGTCGAGGGGTGGAACCTCGGGTGGGACGGCAACTGGATGAAGACCGGCGGGTCATTCTCGTTTACCCAGCCCTATCCCGACTACGACCTCCCGGGCCTCGCCGCGTACGCCCGGGAGAAGCATGTGTCGCTCATCGTCCATAACGAAACCGCCACGTTCATCGAGAACTACGAGCGCCAGCTGGACTCCGCCTTCGCGCTCTATCACCGGCTTGGCCTCACCGCGATCAAGACCGGGTATGTGAACGACACCACGAACCCCGGCGGCAACGCGCACCAGTCGCAATACATGGTCCGCCACCACCGGCGGGTGATCGAGACCGCGGCCAAGTACAGCATCACTGTGGACATGCATGAGCCGATCAAGGACGCAGGCGAGCGCCGCACCTGGCCTAACATGCTCTCCCGCGAGGGGGCGCGGGGCCAGGAGTTCAACGCGTGGGGGGGCGAGGGGGGCAACCCTCCGGAGCACGAGACCATCCTCTTCTTCACGCGGATGCTGGCGGGGCCGATGGACTTCACGCCGGGGATCTTCAACCTGCTCATTACCCGAAGCGGCACCAACACGCCGCGCCGGCCCGAGGAGGCCCACCCTCGAACCACGCTGGTTAAACAGCTCGCGCTCTACGTCGTGCTGTACTCGCCGGTGCAGATGGCGGCGGATCTGATCGAGAACTACGAGGGGCAGCCGGCCTTCCAGTTCATCCGGGACGTGGCCGTCGATTGGGACACCACGGTCGTGCTCCATGGCCGGATCGGCGACGACGTGGTCGTGGCCCGCAAGACCAAGGGTAAGGACGAGTGGTTCATCGGCGCGATCACCGACGAGGAGGCCCGCACCGTCGACGTCTCGCTCGACTTCCTGCCGAAAGGCCGCCGGTACGTCGCCGAGGTGTACGCCGACGGCGCGGGCGCGAAC
>JBDTOH010000546.1:0-4059 GCA_039933355.1 Gemmatimonadota bacterium
TACCATCAAGGACGGAGACCAGGTCATCGGCGGCCGCACGCGCGTCAAGGTGGTGAAGAACAAGGTGGCGCCGCCATTCCGCGAAGCCGAGTTCGACGTGATGTACGGCGAGGGCATTTCCAAGGAAGGCGATCTGCTCGACCTTGCCGTGGAAAAACGCATCGTCGAGAAGAGTGGTGCGTGGTTCGCCTTCGGCGGCGAACGACTCGGTCAGGGCCGCGAGAATGCCAAGCAGTTCATGCGCGACAACCCCGACATCCGTCAGACCATCGAGGATCGGGTGCGCAAGGAACTGGGGTTGACCCGGGACGTCGAAGCCGCGGTCGTCTGACGCGCGTCAGGCGCACGTCGAGCGATCGCTCGCCGACTATGGACAGAGACCGGGTCACCGGGACAACGGGAACGGGAGCCGGTCTTTTCCGGTCGGGCCGGCAAAAAGGTCAGCTCGAACGGAAGAGCCAGACCGGACGGTCTTTTCGGGTGGGGGGACTGGGACCAGCCCGCTCTTCGCGCGTGTGGCGCTTTGGCGCGGCAGGCTGAAAGGACACGAGCGGCTCGCCGGCTCCTCGGCGTCTTGACGGGAAGGACGGTCGAGCCTGGACCCGGGGGTTACACGGCCTCGTTCGGCTTGGGCTCGGGCGTGTTGCCCGCGCACGTTGCTTCGCGCTCGGCGCGTGGAACGCGATACGACACCTCGGAGATATCTTCGCGGGCTGGGTAGCGATATCGCAGCTCGCCGTTCCGTTCGAGCGTCGCCTTGCCGAAGGCGGCGCTGTTCCACTTCTGAGCGCCGCCGACGACTGCCTGTGTGCTTTTCATACGCCCCCTCCGCGAATCGGCCTTGCTGGCTACGGTAGAGGCAAGAGCTCGGCCACTGAGCCGGTTTAGGCAACGGATGGACTTAGAGGGACGCTGAGTTCTCCTAGTGCGCTGAGCTGCTGTCTCAAATCAGGACTCGCCACGAAATCTTTACATGGGTCGAGCTCAACCGCTGTCGAGGAGCCCGTGTACCGGCAAAGCACACCGGGATCGGAGCCGTCCCCACCGCTTCTTCCTGTCAGCTTCAGGGCCTCCCATCGCTCGCTCGACGGCTGTGCCGCTCCCGAGCCGAACCGATCCCGAGTCCATCCCGAGCCGCTCCCGATCATGGTTTTGCTGACCGGCGACGCGGCGGCTGCCGGACCGCAGGCATCAAGCCCTGCCGCCGCCAGGTATGCGCGGCACGGCAGCCACGTGTCGTTCACCGCTGCCGGCGTCGATCGTTCCGGGGCATCATTGCTCGTTACGCGATGTGGGCGTTGCGGTGCCGACGACGCACGCGAGCCCCAGCAGGGATCGAGCCGGGGATCGAGCAGCGACGCGAGTGCGTGCACACTCGCGTCGAGGAGAAAACGGAGATGAGTCTGTCCGCGAATTCTGAGATTGCCCGGCTTGCCGCGGCTTGTGCGACACGGCTCGACGGCGTCAGCAAGGCCGACGTCACCGACGCCCCCAACGCGACCGTGCTCGAGCCGGAGTTTGGCGCCCTGATGCGCGAGGTCGGGATCGTTGATCCCGCTCTTACTTTCGACCGCGATGGTCGCCCCTCCGCCATCGCCGCGGTCCGCAACGCCCTGCCGCTCACCGAGCGCGACCTGCTCGACGCGATCATCGAGGACCACGGGTGCGAGATGGCCGCGCTGCGCGCAGCGATGTTCGAGGTGATCATCGCGGCGGCGAGTTCGCGTCAGCCCTGACGCTCCCGCGAGATGTTGACATCAGACCGCCGTCAGGAAGCCGCCAGCCAGAGACTGACAGCCCGAGAGGGACGCGTCTCCGGCCCGCACGGTCAGGCCCTGGATCGACGTGGGAACGGCGGATTGGCTGAAGGTGCGGCGCGGCCGCGGGCCGTCAGTTCTGGTCTTCGGGCCGAAACTTCACTGACGCGAATTCCGACGCCTCGCGACGTTGAGTGAATAGCGACACGACATCGTCGGATAGCCCGGCCATGCCGTCATCCACCTCGTCAGCCGCGACAATCGCGCGCAAGGAATTCCGTATTTCCTCGGCTTCCCGGCAGATCGCATCCAGGCGGCGCGTCAGGGCCTGGATGCGATCCCAGTCGCTTGGTTGGCTCATGCACGGCCCGGATGCAAGATTCGATACGCCTCGGGCCGGGCGGCCCAGGGAACGATGGGCGGGTTGACACGCCGGGTAGAAATGTCCGCGATCGGCCAGCCGCTTCAGAGGTCGCCGTAGATCTGCACGCGGAATTCGTACGGTGACCCGTAGCCGCCGGTGTTTTTCAGATAGGCGCCCGGGCGCAGTCCGAAATAGCCGACACGCGTCGTCAGCTTCGGCGAGAACCTGTAGATGAAAATGACGTCCGTTTCGGAGCCAATTCTCGACGACGTCGCGTTCCTTCTCACGATGGTGCCGGTGACGCTGCTGCCAAGGTACCAGGCATCGTTCAGCGTGGTCAGGTGCGATTCGTGGAGGCGCCATGCCAGCGTCGCGCGGTTGGTCAGGGTATGCGTGGCGCCAATCGAGAGAGCGTGCAGGTTGGAGAAGCGCATCAGGCCGAGGCCGCCGATCGGCCCGTTCGCTGGGTAGAACGGGTCGAACGTCCCGCGCTTCCCGTCATCCGCCCGCTCATCGCCGCTGGTGCGCACGTAGCGCACTTCGACGTCGTGGTGCTTGGCGTAGGTCTGCATCAGCGAGCCAAACAGCCCGCTCGCGCGCACATCGTCGTTTGACGTGTGTCCGCGTTCGAGGATGTGCTCGAGGCTGTAGGTGACGTTCCAGCGGGCGACGTGTCCGTAGGACTGCACCTGCCACGCGTAAATCGCGCCGCTCCCCAGGGTGCCGGATTCGCTGCGGACGCTGGTGTTGTGCTTGGTCGTGACGTAGGTCTGCAGCTTCTGCTGACCGAGGGTCTGGGCCGCGAACACGGTCCACAGCCGTTCGCCCGCCTTCCAGGTATTGAACCGGTCGGGATCGTTCTCGACGGTCCTGAACGCAAAGGCGCGGAGGTCGGTGGAGCGATGTTGCCAACTCGCTTCGGCGACGTCGAAGGAGCGAACGACGGCGGCGAAATCAGGCACCCGAATCAGGCGGGGAATCGTGTCGAAATCCGCCTGCCGGCGACCAATTTTCAACGACCAGCCGCGCATCTGCCTGACCTCGACAAAGGCGTTCAGGAGGTCGAACCACGCCCGGCGGACACCGAACTCGCTACCCTTGGCGTGGGTGTCCTGCCCCTCGAGGACAAACGAGACACGCGAATTGCTGACCGTCAGTTTCGGCCGCAGCCGCTCCCAGAGGAACGTCTCCTCGTCGGTGAAGGCTTCGTCGTTGTAGGGGAGGTTCTGCCGGCTCGAAATTTGGACGAAGTAGTTGGCGCCGAACTCGACCTTGAACGGGGCGGCGTCCGGGGTGAGTTGCACCTGTGCGGCCGTCTCACGGGCGAAGACACACACGAGCAGGGCCGCAAGGAAACCGCGGGCGCCGAAGCTAGGCATCAATCATGCGAAATGGTGAGGTTAGATGGTGGCCAGAGCTGGAATCGAACCAGCGACACCATGATTTTCAATCATGTGCTCTACCGACTGAGCTACCTGGCCGCACGGTGTGCGTCACAAATCGACGCGGCGAGCGAGTATACCATCCCCCGACTCGTCCGCTGCGGTAAGCGCGGAACAGAAGGCACTCGGCCTACTCCAGGACCAGCACGACATTGTCCGGTATCGTTCGGTTTGGCGACGGTACGCGCATTGAAGTGCACGCTGCATGGCCCCGAATGCCGACGAGGTACAGCTTTCAAGTCCGCCGCTGCGCTGGGGGGATACTCCGCCTCTGCTCCGCCTGCTGCGGGATCTCGTGTCCGCGGCGCTGGGCCGACGGCTTCGCCGGCGGGAACTGCCGTCGATCCCTCCGATGAGCGCCACCTGGCTCGCCGAACAGGAGCGACACGCGCAACGCGATCTCGGCCTGTGACAGCGGTGAACGGCGACCTGCCTGCCTGTTGACCCTGCCGTGTCTTCTGCGCCAACCGTGCGCCGCCTCGCCCGCTGCCCGCAC
>JBDTOH010000547.1:0-4058 GCA_039933355.1 Gemmatimonadota bacterium
GTTCGTGGTCCCAGCGATCGACTTTCAGCTCGCCCGGATCGAGATCGAGCGCGGGCGCGTCACGGAAGGACTGGCGATGCTCAGGGACATCAAGCCCCAGATGAGCGGGCTCCTCCGCCCCAAGCTCGGCGCCGTCCTCGGCTGGGAGGCGGAAGCGCTCCTCCGTCTCGGCAGGCCTAACGAGGCGATTCCGCTGGCGCGAGAGTCCGTGGCCGAGCTGACGCAGTATCGGGATCTGGACTCGCTGTGGTATGCGCAGTGGCGGGAAGGGAAGGCGCTCGCGGGCGCCGGTGACCGGCCCGCTGCGCTCGCGGCGTTCAACGCAGCCGTCACCACGGTCACCGCGCTTCGGCGCTTTCCCATGGGCTACCGGCTGGAGAGCACGTTCTTCGCCGATAAGCTGCCGCTCTTCGACGACGCCATTTTCCTGGCCGCGGACCTCGGTGACGCGCCGACTGCCGCTCGTCTCATCGAACAGGTGAAGTCGCGAGCGCTGACCTCGATGCTCACCGTGGCGAGTGTCGCGGGGCAGAAGAGCGGGGACCTCGATGCCGCCGTGGACGATCTCTCCCGCCGGGTGGACGTGCTCGAGTATGCCGCCTATCAATCGGGATGGACTGGGGAGACCGTCGCGGTGCGCGACCGGCTGCTGACCGAGCGGACCCGGCTCTTGGAACGGATCCTGGTGAGCGACCCGCGCTGGCGAACGCTCTCCCGGCCGGCCGAGCCTGACCTGAACGAGATCGCAGCCAGTCTCGAGCGCGCGAACCAGGCGGCCCTCTCTCTCTACTACCGCTCCGGCCGGGTCGTGACACTGCTGATCTATCGAGGCCGGGCTCAGATCGCGGTCAAGTCGCTCTCGGAGAGCACGGTGGCAGCGATCAGCGCCTACCAGGAGAATCTGTCGAGCGCCACATCCGATCACGGCAAGCTCGATCCGTCCGCGTGGCCCGACCTCGCAGCCGACCGCTTGGTCCCTGTCGAGCTACTGAGCCAAGCGCTCGGGGCGGATGGACTCGTGGTCGTGCCTCATGGTCCGCTTCATCTCCTGCCCTGGTCCGCGCTCACGCTGGACGGCACCCGGCTGTTCGAGCGCTGTGCCGTGGGCGTGCTGCCTAACATGAGCTGCCTCAAGATCCTCGAGCCGGCGCCGGCGGGGCCGCCTTCCATCGCACTGCTGGGCGCGCCGACCTACCTGGGCACCTCGGGCCTGAGCGAGCTGCCGCTGGCGGCGGAAGAGCTCTTCACCGTCGCCGAGATCTTTGGGGATCGAGTTGTGGGCGCGCCGCGGATCGGTGCGGAGGCGACTCAGGATGCATATCGGGAGCTGCTCGCCGACCCGAAAGGAACGCACGGCATCCTTCACCTCGCGTGCCACGGCGATCTCGTCGCCGGCGACCCCGAGAATTCGGGGCTACTGCTTCACGACGGCAAGCTCGACGCGTCCGAGATCGCCCGGCGAAAGATCCCGTTCGACGAGGTCGTGCTCTCGGCCTGCGCTTCCGGATACCGACCGACGCGGGTGGGCAGCGTCGAGCTCTCCGCGGACGACATCGTGGGACTCCCGGGCGCTTTTCTCGAAGCCGGTGCTCGATCCGTTCTGGTGTCGATTCCGCCCGCGCGAGACGACGCGGCGCTGGCGTTCATGACGCTCTACTACGAGCACCGCGTCCTGGGTGAGCCTCCGCTCCGATCATTCCGGGAGGCGGAGATGGCGATGCTCGCCGCCGGAGACTATCCGGCCCACCTTTGGGCCGGCTTTACGTTCTACGGGCGGTGACGCGCGCGGGACGCCGCTCTACCGTTAGGCGCGGGCTCACCGGCCTTTCCCGGCCGCGCTGCTCGAACGGATAGCGCCTCTTCCGTCCGGTCACTCCTCCCCCGATCTTCAAGGCCATGTCCGACCTCGACGCTCAGCTCCGCGCGGCCCTCGGCACCGAGTTCACCCTGGACCGTGAGCTCGGTGGCGGGGGCATGTCGCGGGTATTCCTCGCGCGGGAGGTCGCGCTCGACCGCCTGGTCGTCGTCAAAGTTCATCCGTACGAGATGCGGGGCCTCGCGACGGATCGGTTTCGCCGGGAGATCCAGACGGTCGCTCAGCTCCAGCATCCCAACATCGTGCCCGTGCTGACGGCGGGCGAATCGGACGGGCTCCTCTACTTCGTGATGCCGTATGTGGAGGGCGAGTCCCTCCGGGTCCTCCTGGAGCGCGAGCGTCCGCTTTCCGTGCATCAGGCCCGGGCGATTCTGCACGATGTGACTCGGGCGCTCGCCTATGCGCACTCGCGAGGGATCGTTCATCGCGACATCAAGCCCGACAACATTCTGCTCACCGGCGACGCCGCGATGGTGAGCGATTTCGGTGTCGCCAAGGCAATCTCGTCGGCGAAGTCGAATCCCGACTCGATGCTGACGGCGGTGGGGACCTCGCTCGGCACGCCTTCGTACATCGCGCCCGAACAAGCTGCCGGAGACGCCAACGTGGATCACCGGGCCGATCTCTACGCGCTCGGCGTGGTGGCGTACGAGATGCTCGCCGGCGAGCCTCCATTCGGCAATCGCTCCGCGCAGCAGCTCATCGTGGCCCACGTCGTGGAAGCACCACCACCGCTCGACCGGCGGCGGCCGGACCTTCCGCCTTGGCTCACCGATCGTGATGCGGTGTCTCGAGAAAGACCCCGGCAACCGGCCGGCGGACGCGCACGAGCTGCTGACGGTGCTCGACGGCGAGGCCGACCGAGCGGTGGCTCGGCCGCAACCCAAGTCCCTGCGAAGACGGTGGGGTTGGGCCGCCGTGGCCCTGGTCGCGGTGATCGGGGTTGGGGCCGCTGTCCTGGTGAAGCGCCGGCCCACGCTCGGCGCAGCGTCGGGCCCGATCACGTCGCTCGCGGTGCTCCCGATTCGGGAGATCGGCGGAGGCGACGACTACTTCGCGGACGGGATGACCGAAGAGCTGATCTCGGCGTTAGGCAGGATTCCGGGACTCCGGGTCGCTTCCCGGACCTCGGTCTACGCCTACAAGACCAAGCGAGACGCTGACATCCGCGGCATTGCCAGAGGGCTTGCGGTGGGGGCGATCCTCGAGGGCTCGATCCGGCGAGACGCGGGCCGGCTCCGGCTCAACGCCCAGCTCACCAGCGCGACCGACGGCCTCACGCTCTGGTCGGAGACGTACCAGCGGGACGCGTCCGATCTGTTCACCGTGCAGGACGAGCTGGCCCGCTCGATCGCGGGCGCGCTCAAGATGCGGCTCGAGGGCGCCCCGCCTAACGATCACGGAACCCGGGACCTGGTCGCCTACGACCTCTACCTCAAGGGCCGCCACCGCTGGCATCAGCGCGGTGACGCGGCGCTCAAGGAGGCGGCGAGCTACTTCCGCCAGGCGATCGCCCGCGATTCGAATTTCGCGCGGGCATGGGCCGGGCTCGGAGACGCGCTCGGGCTCCTGCCGGTGTACGGCACGACTCCGATGGACTCGGTGTACGGAACCGCCCGAGCGGCCGCGGAGCGCGCGATCAAGCTGGACAGCATGCTGGCGGAAGCGTATGCGACGCTGGGTGAGCTCGATCGCAACACCGGCCGCTGGGCGACGGCCGAAGCGGCCCTCCAGCGCGCCGTGGCCCTCGACTCCACCTACGCGACCGCGTTCCAATGGTTGGGCGAGGTCTACACGGTGACGGGGCGGATCCCCGAAGCCGTCACGGCGATGGAACGGGCCGCGCGGCTCGATTCGATGTCGCCGATCATCATCGTCTCGCTCGCTCACGCGTATGGGCTGGCCGGCCGCCGGGAAGATGCGGATCGCGCCGTGAACCGGGCGCTCGCAATGGCACCCGACCTGGGCGCCGTGTACATGTTCGCGGGATCCGTGTCGCTCTCAGCCGGCCGCGGTGACGAGGCGGCGGCGCGGTTCGAGCGGGCGATGGCGCTCTCGCCGGGCTACACGCCGGTTCAGGGTCTGGTCTGCTTCGGGCAAAGCCAACGAGGTGACCACTCCGCTCCCTCGTGCCGCGGTCTGGAGCCGGGCGCAGGCATGTCGTGGACCGCTGTCGCCCTCG
>JBDTOH010000548.1:0-4058 GCA_039933355.1 Gemmatimonadota bacterium
ACACCGCCGCGGGACCGACGTTACCTACCGTCTTACCGTCTTACCGTCTTACCGCCTTACCGCCTGCCGCCCTGTCACGCCCTCTGCCGGAGCACCGAGCTCAAGTCCGACTCCATGATCGGCGGCGGATCCGTGAGATGATCCGCGAGGCCGGTGATCTGTTGCAGCTCGTTGATTGCGCTCTCCGTCTGCTGCATGCTGTCCGCCGCCGCGTCCACCTGGCTGCTCAGCACGTCCGGGTCTTGCCGGTTCACCGCCATCTCGGTCAGCGCCTGGATCTTGCTCTCGATCCGGTCGAGCTCCACCCGGATGAACTCCGCGTTCTTATCGGCCTTCTTGTAGTTGTCGAGACGGAGCTGCGCGACGGCTACGCTATCCGTGAGCGACGCGATCAGCCGCGTGTCACCGCCGGGGCCGGCCTTGGCGAGCTCGGCTTGAAGATCCGTCGTTCGCTCGGTCAAGTCGGTCTCCGTCGCGCTCCGAAGAAAGCGGCGGAGCGCGTCCTGCGAGACGAGGAGCCGGAGGAACACCCAGAGGAGCCGGTCGAGCGACGGCCCGCGGAGCTCGTCGCCGGTCTCTCCGCCGGCGACGGCACGGCCGCGGACCTGCGCGGCGATCGATCGCATCTCGAGACAGCGCGCGTGCAGCATACCAAAGCGCTTGACGGAATCGGTCGGCAGCTTCGTGAGCAGCTCGCTCACGGCGCCGGGCCCGAGCTCCGGCGCCGGTCCAACCATCCGCGCGCGAACCTCGGCGTCGAGCTCGGCGTCCACCGCGTCCCTGAATCGCGGCCGCGAGATGAGCCCGCCCAGGTATACCATCTCCATCGCGCCCACCAGCGGTAGCAGCGCATCCGGCCAGGGCGAGAGCACCGCCGCGATGCCCGCGCCGATGAACGCGAGCATGTTCCACCGATAGAGGAACGCCTTCTTGAGGTAGCCGCCGAGGCCGGCCGATTGGACCGGCATCAGGCGTCGCCCGCGCGGGTGCCGGACTCGAGCCCTTCCATCACGTTGCGGAGATCATAGACGATCTCCATAAACCGCGGGTCGCGCTGCATCTCGCGCGCGGGGCGATCGGGCGGCGGGACCGGGATCTCCTTGATGATCGTGCCCGGCGCGGCCGACACAATGTAGACGCGGTCGCCGAGGTAGACCGCCTCTTCGATCGAATGGGTGACAAAAAGCACGGTCGCCGACAGCTCTTTCCAGAGGGCGACCAGGTGCTCCTGCATGTTGATGCGGGTGGCCGGGTCGAGCGCACCGAACGGCTCGTCCATCAAGATGATCCGCGGATTGAGAATCAAGGTCCGCGCGATCGCGACCCGCTGGCGCATTCCACCGGAAAGCTGGTGGGGATACTTCTCCGCGTCCCGATCGACGTTGAGCCCCACTTTGTGAATCCACTTCCGCGCGACCTCGGTCCGCTCCGCGGCGCCGACGCCCCGGCACTCGAGCCCAAACGCGACATTGTCCACCACGGTCCGGTTGTCGAACGCGCTATAGTCCTGAAAGACCATACCGCGATCGGCGCCGGGCGCTTCGACCGGCTTGCCGTCCACGTGCACGGTACCCGACGTCGCCGGGTGCTGGGGACGGAGTCCCGCAATCAGCCGGAGGATCGTGGACTTGCCACAGCCCGACGGTCCGAGGATGGTGACGAACTCCCCCTTCCCGGGCCGGTCCTCGACCACGAAGCTGACGTCCTTGATCGCCGTGTACCCGTCCTCGAAGGTCTTGGTGACCTTGTCGAAGAGCACGATCGGAGGCGGCGGCCCCGGCGGCCTAACGGCGGCGTCCGCCGAGCCGGCCGGTTCGCCGGGAGGCGCCTGCTCATCGGTCGTCATTCCGTCTCGACCCGATACGGGAAGAGCCCGCGCTGGAAGAAGTAGAGCAGGCGGTCGATCCCGTAGGCCAGCGCGCCGATCACCACGAGAATGAGCAAAATGTGCTCGGTGAGGCCGCGGCGCTGGCTCGTCATCAACAGGTAGCCGAGCCCGTACTTCGCGTTGATCAGCTCGGCCAGCATGATGTAGCCGAAAGCCAGGCCGAACAGGCTCCGGAGGCTGTTGTAGATCTGGGGCATCGCAAGCGGGACCAGGACCTTGCGGACGATCTGCCACGGCGTTGCACCTAACGTCTGCGCGGTCTCGACGTGGCGCTCATGCACGCCGACGACGGCACCGACGGTCTCCGCGAACACGAACGGAACCGTGGCGATGAAGATGAACATCATCTTCTGGGTCTCGCCGATCCCGAACCAGAGGATGGTGAGCGGAATGAGCGCGGCGATCGGGATGTTCCGCCCAAACAGCGCGAGCGGAGCCGCGGCCGCGTCGATCAGCCGCCACGATCCCGCCAGCACCCCGACCGGGACGCCGACAAGCACCGCGAGCCCGAAGCCCAGAAGGACTCGCTTGAGCGTGGCGACGATGCTCTGAATCAGCGCCCGCTCGGTCAAGAGACTGCCGAGGCTGCCGAGCACCTCGGCCGGGCTCGGCAGCACCACGGGGGAGATGATCCGGCTCTCGGGAGTCGCGCCCGCCGTGAGGATCCACCAGATCAGGATGATCACCGCCACCGAGGCGGCGCCGATCAGCCGCCGGAGCATTGGCGCCGGCGGGTACCTCAAGGTCCACAGTGACGGTCTCGCCGAAGGCGCCATGCTACTTGGCCGCTTCCGCCGGATAGACCTTGACCTCGACCCGCCGGTTCTTCGCGTTGTTGGTCGGATCGTTCGGGTCGGCGGGCCGGTCCCAGCCGATACCCGCCGTCACGAACTGGTTAGGCTGGAGGCTCGGGAACTTCCGGATCAAGGCCTGCTTGACGGCATCGGCGCGGTGGAGGGCGAGCTCCTGCACCAGGCTCGCCGGCACGGTGCCTTTCATCGACGCATCGGTATGGCCCTCGATGATGATCCGGGCGGCACCGTACTGGCCCGACAGCTTGCCGACCTCCTCGACGATGAAGGCGACGTTAGGATCGTAGGGCTCCTCTTTGTCCTTCCCCCCCTCCGTCTTGGTTACCTTCTTGTCGAGGTCCCACGAGTTGGGGAAGAAGTGGATCACGACGGTCTTGGTGAGGATCTCTTCGCTTTCGCCCTGGACCGCAGCCGCCGTCGTCGGCACGAACTGGACCTGATACTCGTCCTTCTGGTTCGCGTACTTGGCCTCGGACTGGAGCTTCTGGATCACGCTGAAGTCCATCACCTGATCGAACGGCACCGGCTGACCCACCGAGCCGATCTTCTTGTAGAGGTAGTAGGCGGTGTTCCAGGTCCGCTCGAAATTGGCCGGGTTGTTCTGGTTGGTGAAGAAGTTCAGGTTCTCGGCGTAGTTGGTCGAGTGCGCGTCGCCTAACATGCTGAGCGCGTCGGTCTCGGGAATCGAATAGCCGGTGGCCATGAGCTTGGCGACCTGCTGCTTCGCCGGGTCCGCCTTGAGCGCTTCCATCGCGTCGAAGATGCCGCGGACCAGGCCTTCGATCACGTCCGGGTTGTCCTTGGCGAAGTCGGCCCGGGCGAACCAGACGTCGGCGATGAGCTTGTTCGCCGTCGCGGTGGTGACCAGCAACCGGTTCCCTTTGACCTTCGAGAGATTGTAGATGTCGGGCGCCCAGCTCACGGCCGCGGCGATCGACTTGTCGGCGTTGAATGCGGCGGCCGCCTGGAACGCGTCCTGGGTGTACTTGAACTCCACGTCGCCGGGCTGGAGGCCCGAGTTGAGGAGCGCATTCAGCACGAAGAATTGCGAGGGCGAGTTCTGCGCCAGCACGATCGTCTTGCCCCGGAGATCGCTCATGGTCTTGATGTTCTGCCGGACCACGATCCCGTCGCCGCCGTTCGAGAAGTCGATCTGCTGGAACACCCGCGGCATGGTCCGCGAGTCCTTCTTGAGCCCGTCGATCATGAGCGGCAGCATGTCGAGCGTGGCCCAGCCGAGCTGCACATTGCCGGCGGCGTAGGCGTCCCGCATCGCGACCGGATCGTCGATCAGTACGAGCTCGACCGAGAAGTCCTTGCCGCCGGGTCCCTTCCAGAGCTTGCCGGCCTTGAAGCCG
>JBDTOH010000549.1:0-4056 GCA_039933355.1 Gemmatimonadota bacterium
CGCCTGGGAGCGGGAAGCCGGCGAACATGAAACGAGTCTCGGAGCCCTGCCGTAGTCGTCGGCTGTCCTCACGAGAGCATACGATGCGCGGCTCGCTCCTGATCGGCGGCTCGGTAGTGCAGCCCCGCTCGGGGCCGACGGCTGGGGCAGCGCCGACACCGCGAGCACGGCGCCGACGCCGATGTCGTGCTCACCGGGGGACGCCCCGATCGCGACCTGACAGCCTTCGCCGGGGTCGGCGTCGGTGTGGCGGGCCGGGCGACACGTCGACGAGGCGAGTGAGCGGTTACGGCGTCGGTCGATACGAGGGATCGACGATCTTCGTGTAGCTCTCCGGGTTCCAGCGGGGCCGGTTCGGCTGGTTCGCGACCCGGTCTGCGACGTGGTAGATGAGCCGGAGCATCCGCGCCTCCTTCTCCGCATCGACCTTGTCGGGCGAGTCGGTGACCTGGTGGTAGTCCGGGTGGAACCCTGACGTGAAGAACAGAATCGGCACCCCGCGCCTGGCGAAGTTGAAGTGGTCGGAGCGGTAGTAGATGTTCTCCGCGGGCCACTTGTCGCCGGTCGGTTGCATCCCGATCTCGGGATGCTCGGCCGCCACGGTGGCGAGGGTTTTTCCGAGGTCGGAGTGCTCGGTACCGATAACGACCACGGTGTCTTTCCAGTTCCGGCCCAGCTGATCCATGTTGAGGTTCGCCACGATCTGCCCGATCGGTACGGGCGGCGTCGCGCCGAACACGTCGCTGCCCCAAAGCCCCCGCTCCTCGCCGCTTACCGCGAGGAAGATGATCGAGCGCTTGGGCGGCGTTGGGCTACCGGCAAACGCCTCGGCAATCTCGAGCACGCCGGCCGAGCCGGATGCGTCGTCGTCGGCGCCGTTGCAGATCGAGTCGCTCGGGGTCCGGCCACCGCACCGCGTGCCCACGTGGTCGATGTGGCCCGAGATGACCACGTACTCGCGCTTGAGCTCTGGGTCGGATCCTTCTAGGACGGCCGCTACGTTAGGTACCATGACCGGAGTGTCGTCGGTCGCCGTCACGCTGAACGACGCGGTCCACCCGGCGAGCGGCAATACGGTGAGGCCGGCGGCGGCGCGAACCCGGCGGAGCGGGTCCGCCAGCGCCGCCACTCCGGCGAGCGCGCTCGAGTCGCGCACCGCCGCCAGAAACCAGTCGCCGCCCGCGCGTGCCATCGGATTGAGGGACGCGCTGTCTTTCGGCAGGGCGTAGGTCCATTGCCCGTTCACCATGAGGATCGCGAATCGCGAGACGCCGGTGAGCACCGCGCTTGCCACCATGCTCACGCCCTTGGGCCGGCCGTTGGTCCAGTCACCCGCGAACACAATGCCTTTCCCGCGAACGGCGGCCGGATCGAGCTTGTCGGCATCGGTGACCTTGCCGCCGACCATGACCAAGTCCGCCGAGGTGACGCCGGTTCCGGGCGCGCCGAACGTGAGCATGGCGTCCCGGCCTAACGTGAGCGACACGGTCGCGCCGCCCGGCCCTTTGATCGCCAGCTTCGAGCGGACCGGGTCGATGTGCCGGACCCCCACGGCATACCGCTGGAAAAATCCCGCGGTTCCCCAGGCGGGCCGGAGCCCCATTCGCTGAAATTCGCGGGCCACGTACTGCGCCGTCTTCTCGAGACCCGGGCTCGGCGTGTCGCGGCCTCCCATCGAATCGTCCGCGATGATATTGACGCGGCTGCGGACGTCCGCCTCGGTGATCGTCTCTGCGGGGCGTGCCTGCGCGGCGAGCGGCGCCGTCGCAAGTACCGCGAGCACTGTCCAGCGACCAGTCATTCACTACCTCCAGTGGGTTCAACCACGTACGCCTCCATCGCAAAGTACTCGGCAAGCCCGAGCCGGTCGAGCGCGATGGCCGTGTCCTTGTTGCGGGCTTCAACCCGCTGCCAGAACTCCCGCTCGTCGAGGCCGGGGAACGGGGCCGAGTCCTTCTGCGATTGGTGCTTGAAGATCGCCTGGATCTTGAGCTGCAGCTCCTCTTGGGCGAGCGGCACGAGCCAGGTCGCCTCGGTGAGCGACCACTCCTGCCACGCGCCCCGGTAGAGCCAGACCTCGGGTCTCGGCTCGAACCCCTGAAGGGCCCGGTCGATCGCCTCTTTGCACATCCGGTGGGTGCCGTGCGGATCGGAGAGGTCGCCGGCCACGAAGATGAGGTCGGGCCTCGTTTCGTCGAGCAGCTGCCGCACCGCCGCCACGTCCGCCTCGCCGATCGGGTCCTTCTTCACCTTCCCCGTCTGGTAGAACGGGAGGTTCATGAAATCCGCCGCCGACCTCGGCAGACCTAACGTTTCGATGGCGCTGACCGCTTCGGACTCGCGGATCAATCGTTTGATGTCCTGAACGTCCGTGATGTCGACCTCGCCCGGCTTCTTGTCGTCAAAGAAGGCCATCACCCGCGCGGCCAGATCGTGGACCCGGCCGGAGGCGATGCCCCGCTCGCTCGAGAGACGGGTCAGAAAGTCGAGATAGCGGCGGACATCGTGATCGAAGACGGCGATGTTGCCGCTCGTCATGTACGCGACCGTGATCTCGTTGTCGTTGAGGACGAGCTTGCGGAGGATCCCGCCCATCGAGATCACGTCGTCGTCGGGATGCGGGGAGAAACACACGATTCGCTGCCGACGGGGCAGCTTGGAGCGGCCCCGGATCTTGGCGCCAAGCTGATTGAAGACGAACCCGTTGGCGGCGCCCGGAGAACCGGACCATGCCACCAGTGACGACAGCTTGTGCTCGGCGTAGTCCCGCTGGGTCAGCTTGAGGATCGCGCGGCCGGTCTCGAGGGAGAGCCACACGACCGCTCGGATCGCGAGCGGGTCGGTCCACTGGACCTCGTCGACCAGCCAGGGCGTGGCGACCCGGGTCAGCCCGGCGGCCGCGGCGCGATCGAGGTAGAAGGTGGCGTTCGGATGCCGCTGCAGAAAGGTCGCCGCGACCTCGGTGTCGACCTCGCCCTCGACGGCGCGCCTGACGATCGCCGCCTTGTGCTCGCCGGTAGCGAGGATCGCGATCTCCCGAGCTTCGAGGATAGTCGCGACGCCCATCGTGATCGCCTCGCGGGGGACCTGCTCCTCGCCGAAGAAATCGGCGGCGGCGTCGAGCCGGGTGACGGCGTCGAGGTTGACGAGGCGAGTCCGGCTCCGCACGCCCGAGCCCGGCTCGTTGAAGCCGATGTGGCCGGTCTTGCCGATGCCGAGGAGCTGAAAGTCGATCCCGCCGGCGGCCACGATGGCGCGCTCGTAGTCGGCGGCGGCGGCGTCGACCAGCTCGCGCGGGATGTCGCCTCGGGGAATGTGGACGTTCTCGGGAAGGATGTCGATCTCGCGGAACAGATTCTCCCCCATGAACCGATGGTAGGAGTAGAGGCTGCCCTTCTCCATCGGGTAGTACTCGTCGAGATTGAACGTGACCACGTTCCGGAAGCTCAAGCCTTCCTCCCGATGGATCCGGACCAGCTCGCGGTAGACGCCGATCGGCGTCGAGCCGGTGGCGAGGCCTAACACGGCTGTCGCACCTTTTGACTGCAGGTCGCGGATGATCGCGGCGATTCGGGCCGCGACTCTGCCGGCGAGGTCGACGTGGTCGTCGGCGATGACGGTGAGAATCTTCTCCATGGGGGTCCCGGTCCGCGCTGGTGGCGAGGGGCGGAGGGCTACCCGCCGATGCTGGATCGGATGAAAGGGACACCACACACGCGCTCGTGGCAACGCCCCTCCGGTCTTGCGGAGCTGCAGGTCTCGTTTTCCAGCGATGGGCGGGCGGTCGGTGGAATGGCTACTAATTCGACCGTCGCGAGGAGAGCCGGTGAAGGCTCCCCTCGCTTCGCCGTTCGCTACGGTCGGTTCGCCGGGTTGTCGGCTGGGTTTACATACGTGATCGCGAATGGGCCCTCCCCGTGGACCTGGACGATGGCGCGATCGCGAGCTACCGCGAAATGGTGGGCCAGAGCCGGCGCGGTAATGAATCCGCCGGGATGGAGGGGCTCCTGCGGGTTGGGGCCGGAAGAATCGCTGCAGCCGGCCAGCAGAAGCCCG
>JBDTOH010000550.1:0-4038 GCA_039933355.1 Gemmatimonadota bacterium
CTCATGCTCACAACGCCATGGCTCGATCATAGATCCTCTTTCCAACCCCTCAGGCCATCGTCATCGACCGGTTCGCTCGAGCTCCTTGCCGCTCATTGCGCTGAAATCACTGAAGCCGGGCACGAGTTGCCCTGCCTTCGGGAGTCGTTGGTTGGTATCCTGCGGGGCTTTCGTCCCCTGGTTGGGTCGTTTCCACGAAGCCGCGGGGCGAATCATTGACCAACTGAATCGCCCCGCCCGCCGAAGCGGCGGGAATCACTTCGAGGCTCACCAAGTGTTACCCATCACCTGAGCACAACGTGGTACCTATCACTTGGACCGTTCATCGACCGAAATGCCCGACCAGGCCCGCGCCGACGATCTTACGTCTTGGGCTTGGGTACGTACTGGTCGACCAGGATCGGGTTCCCGTCCGGGTCCACCACGATCATGCTCGCGGGCCCAGTCGACGCTTCATCGGCCTCCGTCTTGATCGCAACGCCGCGACTCTTGAGCGTCTTCTGGATGTCTCGGACATCATCGAAGTCCGGCAACGCGTTGTTGGTCCGATCCCAACCCGGAACGAAGGTCAGCATGTTCTTGCTGAACATCCCCTGGAAGAGGCCGATCGTGGCGGTCTCGTTCTGGAGGAGCAGCCAGTTCTGCGACTGCTCCCCACCGGTCACCTTGAAGCCGAGTTTCTCATAGAACTCTCGCGACTTGGCGATGTCCTTGACCGCCAAGCTCACGGAGAACTTGCCCAGGCGAATCGGCGCCTCTCCCGCCTTGCCGCGAGGCGAGGAATCACCGGCCTGTCCCACCAAAAAGCCGCCCACGCAGCACCCGAACAGTCCTATCATGAGTCGCGTCACAAGAAGCTCCTCCTTTCGATGGTCAACTTCATCCCGACCTGAAGCGCGTCGTTCGTGCACAAGTGTCGGACTAACGAATCGCGTTTCTGCTGCAGCGCGCCGCTGGAAACCTACCTCCAGCTCCAGAACCCCGCCGCGCTGGCAGCGGCAGGCGCTGGTTAGACCGCACCCACACTCTCTAACATTTCTCAAAGCTCGCGATCAAGGTCTGCTGCATTGTGGAGTAGAGACGTCTAGCGCAGACGAGCAAGAGGACGCCGACCCCGAAACCGATGACTAGCACGAGGGCTGCAGTCCCTAGGCCCGCTCTGGATGCAGCATGCAGTAGACGCCAAGCCAGAGTCCGCCAAGGCCAGCGATGAAGCATACGGCTGCGCCAAGCCGGCGCTCGTAGGCGCTCATCGGCTGGAAGTAGGGGTGCCGGGAAAGAGACATTGCGATCATCTCCGCGAATGGCGCCTAACGACCTAGAATGGAGCTGCGAAGCAGCGCAGCGGCTTCGTCTGCTCCAATTCTGGGTTAGGCGGCAGCTGGGCACAAGAGACCGAGCAACCTGCCCGCCCGAGCCTTCATCCCAGAACGACGATCAGAGCGCCCCCCCCCGGCCTGCGGGCAACATCCCAAACATCGGCCGGATCCGAAACGGGCCATTCTGCTTCGAGCCAATCGTCGGCTCGGAGCCCCACTCGGACCGGATCCCGACCCGCCCGGTCGGCCCCCCGGAGCCGGCCCCCCGCCAGCGGATCGACCCACGCCGTAGGCTTCCTGGACGGTTCATTCAGCCACCCGTACTTTGGGAGGGCTGACTGAAACTCTATTCCGCGATCCAACGACCGGGCGGCTTCGAGGCGACACCCGCGACATGTGCAACGGCCTCACAAAGGGATACTGACCAGTGAAGAGACGAGACATGCTACGCGCTCTCGGCGTAGCCGGTGCGGTGACGGCGGTCGGTCGTTCGGAAGAGCAGCTGTCTGCCGAGGCACGACCCCTCGCCGGACGTCGGGCCGGGGTGAGCGACCCCGGGCCGGGGGGCCGCCAGGGCCAAAGCAAGAAACCGTGGCCGGTCCGCGGCTCCGAAGCGTTCGAGCTCGAGTCGAAAGAAGTTGGCGACACCATGGCGGTTGGCGTCTGGCAGCCCGACCCGCAGCTTCTTGCCTTCCGAGGGGTTGCGGCGGGCGAGAAGCTGAACGTCGTGTATGTCCTCGACGGGTCATGGGCACTCGGTATCGCCGCCGCGGTGTGCGCGCTCCAGCTCGCCGACTTGGTTCGGCCAGGTTTCCCCCCGCTGCTGCTCGTCGGGGTCGATTATCCCGAAGGCCGTCCGAACGCTCGCAGCCGCGACTACACCATGAAGGACTCCGTCCCGAAAGCCATGGCCCAGGCGATGGCGGCAACCCCGGCGACGGCGGCAGGCGGGGCCGACAAGTTCCTCGCCTTTCTCGAGAAGGAGCTGGACCCCCTGATCCGCTCCCGCTACAACACGAAACCCGGTCCCGCCGGGATCCTGGGCGATTCCTTCGGGGGCACGTTCACGTTTTATGCGTTCCTGAAGCAGTCGCCGCTCTTCAACAAGTACTGGCTCGGTAGTCCGGGTCTCTTCACCACGGATACCGATTACATCGGCCAGGTCGAGAAGGTCGTTGCGGGAGAGCTCGTGTACGACACTCGGATGTTCCTCAGCTCCGGCGAGCTCGAGGGCAACGGTGGCGTTAGCTTGTACGAAGACATGGGCCGGAACTTCGCCCGGCTCGTCGGCGTTCTGGACAAACGGCGGAACGCCCGCCTAACCTACCAGTCGAAGCGCTATCCGGGCCACACGCACACGACCGTGCTGGCACCGGCCATCAACGACGCGCTGCTCTATCTCTACGGTCCGCACTTTCCAGGCTGACGGTCCATCTCGGACGGCGAACAGCCGCGAACCGCTGCCGCCGCCCTTCGGGATTCAAGTGAGGAGAACACGACGATGAGGAGTCGGGACCTGCTGCGGACGCTTGGCGTCGCCGGAGCGGCGACGGTGGTGGGCTGCGTCGATCAAGAAAGCACCAGGTGCCAGGTGCGAGTGCGGCTGCTACCGGGACGGCGTCGATGATTTTTCTGGTGTGCGCCTAACGAATCGCAGCATAAGCTGCGAGGTCGCATCGGCGGCGCCGACCCGGCTGCCTCGGCAGACGTCATGCTCGGGTTTGGCAGATTGGAGCAGCCTCCCCTAACGGCGCAGCTTCATGCATTGCACCGCCGCTTCGCGAACCCTCGCCAACTCATCATCGACTCGGCGTCGCTAATCGTGCCGCCTCGTATGGTTGCTCCGCACCTTGCGGATGCTCGCCAGGCGGACGACCGTTCGTTCCGGCGGATGTCGGCTAGGCAATCGTCAGGATCCACG
Source organism: Gemmatimonadota bacterium (assembly GCA_039933355.1). Taxonomy (GTDB): domain Bacteria; phylum Gemmatimonadota; class Gemmatimonadetes; order Gemmatimonadales; family GWC2-71-9; genus SHZU01. The sequence continues at coordinate 3,241 of JBDTOH010000550.1, forward strand.
TCTCCCGGATGGGGCGGGCGTCCATTGGTGTGAGCCTCCGTTCGATCGCGAATCCTTGCGTCTCGAAGAATTGCTCGGCGCTTTCCCAGGTCGCAAACTTCTGCTCTTCGACGCGATGCTCAGCGACGAACCTCTCGACATTGGGATCGGTAGCCGTTGGTCGCTCGCCGTCACGAACGTAGCAGTCGGCCGTGATCCATCGGCTCCCGGTCCGCTCTTGTACGATGCCCCGAATGCTCGTGGCGAGCCGGTTCGTTATTTCACGGCGTGACCCGAGCGAGAGCAAGACCGTGCCTTGCGCTCGTTGCCAGGGAAGCCCAGCTGCGGATCCCAGAGACCCGTCTGGATCATGACGGCGGCGAGATCCGGAAAGCCAATGTCCTCGATGCGTGAGGTCGCCGCGTGTTGTTCGAGGACTCGATCATCAGCTTGAGGCGCTGAAGGAATCCGTGCGAACGCTGGCCACCGCTCCCGAAACGCTCGATCTATCGCGTAATCCTAGGTTCGCCTCGTCGGCCGTTCTCGAGTCGGAAATCCGTCGCGTCACGTAGGACCGATAAAAGATGACCACGTTGCAACTCGATGGCTCCCTCGATTCATGCCCATTGTCCCGGCACGACAAGAGAGGATCATGGCGCCTGCGTGGACCGGATCGGCGCGCTCCATCGAAACGGACCCCACTCGATGATGAGCTCTGCAGTACCGGCCTGTCCGGGGGCCATGCGGATCGTGAACCGCTCCACGTTTTCGGACAAGGAATCAACCGCCATGGGCCTGCGCGCGAGGTCGCGTGCGGAC
>JBDTOH010000551.1:0-4024 GCA_039933355.1 Gemmatimonadota bacterium
CACGATCTGCGCCAGCGCCGTATCGGCTCCGACCTTCGTCGCCTTGTAGCGAAAGCTGCCGCTCGTATTGATGGTCGCACCGATGACCGTGGCGCCCGGCCCCTTCTGCACCGGCATTGACTCGCCGGTGAGCATGGACTCGTCGACCAGTGAGTCGCCGCTCTCCACCGTGCCATCGACCGGAATCTTGTTGCCCGGCCGGATCACGACGATCTCGCCCGCCACCACCTCCGCCGTTGGAACTTCAACCTCGGCGCCGTTGCGGATGACCGAGGCCTTCGCCGGAGCAAGATTCATCAGCGCGTTGATGGCGGAGGACGCTCCCGCACGGGCGCGCATTTCGAGCCAGTGGCCGAGCAGGATAAACACCAGCAGGACGGCGACGGCTTCGAAGAACTGGCCACCCTCCTTGAAGAAGAGAGTGGTAACCACACTGAAGAGATATCCGGTACCCACGCTCAACACGATCAGCGCCGACATGCCCAGGGTGCCCTTCCTGAGCGCGCGCCAAGCGGAGACGAAGAACGGCCAGCTAGGATAAACGACGGCGAGGGTGGCGAAGATGAGCAACCACACGTTGACGTGGAGACCAAATGGAGGCGCGGGTGGAGTAAAGAGTCCCATCGGTGAGTAGACAAAGATTGGAACGGAGAAGATCAGGCAGATCCAGAAACGGTTGCGCATGTCGCGGACCATGGCCGCCAGGTCCTTGTCGCCATGGCCCATGTCATGGGCCATATCCGCAGACATGGCGGGCGGCGCGCTCGGCGCTACGTGGCCCTCGTGCCCCTTGCCTGCGGGAGCCGTGGGCGCGGGGATGGGTGCGGGCACGGCGGCAGGGGCCACCGCGGATTTCGGCGCAGCCGGGGTGGACGCGGGTTCGGGCAGAGCTGGCGGCGCGCCCGGTGCTGTGTGGCCTTCGTGACCGTCGCCCGCCGAGGCGGCGGCGGGACCGGTAGACTCATACCCGCGCCGGCGCACGGCCGACTTGATATCGGGGATCTCGAGTCGGGTCTCGTCGTAGCGCACGGTGGCGCTTCTCGCAGCGTAATTCACGGTAACGCTTTCGACGCCCGGGACCTCGCCAATCCGCCTTTCCACCTCGTCCACGCTCCATACCGACAGCATGTCGTGGACTTCAATAACGCTGGTTTTCATCGTGTCTCCTTCGTCGCCTTCATCTTCAGTATGCCCATTACACCTACGGTCACTTCGCCGCTGGCCGCTTTCGAGGCGTGACGCCTGGTACGAAAATCCGATTTGCGGATCCGGCCGGACCAGCCGCTTATCCTTGCCAGTGAAGCTGGCCGAGAAGATGAGGCACTACACTCGTTTCCTTTTGGCAGCTCATTGTTTGTTGTAACGCTCTGGATGCCATGTACATGTTTTCGATGTGGCACCAACCTCGCCACAACAACTGCACGAGCCGAGTGGCGTCCTAACGTTTGTCCGGCGCCTTGCCGTGGCGTTCGTCGCCGGCAGGAGCGGCGGGCGGCGTTGCAGCGCCGGCCGGGCCTGATGCCGGTGCAGTGGACATGGGCGCGGGTACGGCGGCCGGCGCGGCCGGGGACGGTTCCCGTGTTGTTGACGGCGCCGCTTTGTCTTGGCGCGCGGTGCCGGCGGAAGCAGCGCCCGCGGTGGCAGCTGGGCTCGGGGCAGTTGTCGGCGCAGTGGGTGCGGGAGTTGCAGGCGGCGCATCCGGTGTGTGGCCTTCGTGACCGTCGCCCGCCGACGGGGCGGCTGGCACAGCAGACTCATACCCGCGTTGGCGCACGGCCGACTTGATATCGGCGATCTCGAGTCGGGTTTCGTCGTAGCGCACGGTGGCGCTTCGCGCGGCGTAATTCACCGTAACGCTTTCGACACCCGGCACCTCGCCAATCCGCTTTTCCACTTCTTCAACGCTCAATACCGACAGCATGTCGCGCACTTCAATCACACTCGTTTTCATCGTGTCTCCTCTAATGGTCTTCATCTCCACACGGCTTGTTTGATCTCCGATCACTTTTCAAGCCAGGCAAGTACGGGGCATAACGCTGGAAGTACCGAGAGGCGCGGTCCCGGTCTGAGGGTTTGCCGAGAGCGATGAGGCGGGCTCCGCGTGGATTCAAATGCTGGACAATACGCTTGATCGTGCCGTCCTTGCCGGATGCATCCCGGCCCTCGAGGATGATTAGGATCTTGTCGTCGCATTTGATGCGGTGCCGCTGCAGCTTGACAAGCTCGACCTGGACCTTCGCAGATTGTGCTTGGAGGCCTTCTTCGAGACGGAGGGCGCGGGCCCGCTCGATTCTCTTTTGTGGATGGTCTTGGTCATCGCTCCACTCACGTGGGTCCGGATTCATGACCGCACGTCCGCTTGGAGAGCGGTGGGGGCACGACGAGTTTCATGCCGCGCAACCTCGTCCGGAGTTCTACCGAGTGCCCAGGCGGTGCACACTGATGGTGCCGCAGCAACCGCCCGATCTGTCCACGACCGGCAGGCTCGTGGCGCGGTGCTCGTCGAGTTTGCGCTGCGCTTCCTCCAGGGGCTCATTCTCTCCGCAGCATGCGGACGCCGGACGCATGATGTCTGCGACCGGGACTTCCGAGGCGAGCCGGTCATCCGCCGCCGTGCTGTGGCACACGTCGCGCTCGGTGACAACACCCACCAGTCGGCGGCTCTGTCTATCCTCAACAACCGGCGCGCAACCGCACCCCGTGAGGCGCATCGACTGGGCGGCCCGTTGCACCGTATCGCGCGGCGTGCAGCACGAATCCATCTCGATCGGTTCCATCTTGTCGCTGCAGCAACTCATGTTGTTGTCCTCCCTGGATTGTCAAACACGTTGCGGACGGCCACGGGTTGGCTCGACCGGTCCCATCGGGGACGATTTCCTTCCGGCCTGATATCGGAACTCGGGCGCCAAACCGGAAATCGAAGCTCGTTCTGCCCCGTCTTCTCCATCAGGTTGGGTGATGCCGCACCGGGTAGGCGGGCTCACACCGCTGCTCGCCGCAGCCGTAGTGCGTTCGCGACCACCGACACCGAGCTGAAGCTCATCGCCGCGGCCGCGATCATCGGGCTCAAGAGAAGCCCGAAGAACGGATACAGGATGCCCGCCGCAATCGGCACACCGAGGCTGTTGTAGATGAAGGCGAAGAAGAGGTTCTGCTTGATATTCCGCATCGTGCCCCGGCTCAGCTTCCGGGCCCGCACGATGCCGCGAAGGTCGCCCTTGACCAGTGTGATCCCGGCGCTCGCCATCGCGACGTCGGTGCCGGTGCCCATTGCGATACCCACCTGCGCCAGAGCCAGGGCCGGGGCGTCGTTGATGCCGTCACCCGCCATAGCGACCACCCGGCCTTCCTGCTGCAAGCGCTTCACGGCCTCCACTTTCTGATCGGGCAAAACCTCCGCCAGCACTTCGTCGATCCCCAGCTTTCGGGCCACTGCCTCGGCCGTGGTGCGGCTGTCGCCGGTGAGCATCACGATCCGTACCCCCTCCTCGTGCAGCTGGCGGATCGCCTCGGCCGACGTCTCCTTGATGGGGTCCGCCACGCCGAGGAGGCCCGCCGGCTGGCCGTCCACCGCCACGAACATCACAGTCTGGCCATCGGCTCGGAGCGCCTCAGCCTGCTGCGCCAACGGCCCGGGATCGATCCCCAGCTCATCGAGCAGCTTCCGATTGCCAAGGGCGACCCGCTGGCCGTTCACCGCGCCCTGTACGCCGCGCCCAGTGAGCGATTCGAAGTGCTCGGTCTGGCTGAGCGTCACGCCACGCTCCATCGCCCCGCCGACGATCGCGGCCGCCAGCGGATGCTCGCTCCCACGCTCCAGGCTCGCGGCGAGCCCCAGCAGCTCCCCTTCGTCCCTGCCGCCGGCGGGCGCCACGCTCACCAGCCTGGGCTTGCCCATCGTGAGCGTCCCGGTCTTATCCAGCACCAGGGTGTCCACTTTGCGGAGCGTCTCGATCGCTTCCGCGTTCTTGAACAGCACGCCGAGCGTAGCGCCCTTGCCGCTCGCCACCATGATGGACATCGG
>JBDTOH010000552.1:0-4015 GCA_039933355.1 Gemmatimonadota bacterium
TTCACGGTCGGCGTGGACTCGGCGGTGGCGAACCTCCTCATCGCCGGTGCGAGCTACGAGCGGACCCGCTCGGACAGCAAGATCTTTCCGCTTCGCGGGCTCCGCCTGCGAGGGAACATCCAGGGGAGCCAGAAGGGCGTCATCGGCACGGCGTCGTTCTTCCAGGCCAAGGCAGGCGCGAAGCTCGTCTACGGCTTTGCGCCCCAGTTCCGGGTGCTGGCGCGCGCCGAGATCGGCCAGACCCTCACGAAGAACTTCCACGCGCTGCCCCCGACGCTCCGGTATTTCACCGGCGGCGGGCAGAGCGTGCGCGGCTTCGACTACCTAACGCTTGGCCCTGTCGACTCGACCGGCCATGTGATCGGCGGGCCGTCGCTGGTCGTCGGGAGCGTGGAGGTGGACTACCACCTGCTGCCCCGCTGGCTGGTCGCCGCGTTCACGGACATGGGCAACGCGACGGAGCGCCTCTCGCTATCCGGTCTTCAACAGAGCGTGGGGGTTGGGATCAGGTTCCTCGCGCCGATCGGGCTGATCCGGGTGGACGCGGCGTTCGCCATCGGCGGGCCGACCACGCCGTTCCGGAAGGCCGGGAATCCGTTCCGGCTTCACTTCTCGATCGGGCCGGATCTATGAGCGCCAAGCGCGTGCTGCGAAATGCCCTGATCGGGCTCGCGATCGCCGTCGTTCTCGGTGCCGGAGTGCTCTGGTACGCGCTGTACACCGAGTCGGGCGCACGGCGGCTGATCGCGTTCGCGCTGGGTAAGTCGTCCGCCGGGGTCGAGATCACCGACGTGCGCGGCCGGATTCAGGGCCCGCTCATTCTGCTCGGCATCAAGTACCGCTCAGGTGCTCTCAGCGCGGTCGTCGATTCGGTGTGGCTCGACTGGCGGCCGTGGAACTTCATCAAAGGCCAGGTACTGCTCGATCGTCTCGACGTGACCGGCGTTAGGGTCACGATGGCGGACTCCGTGCCGGCCGACAGCGCGGGTACCGGCCGGGCACGACGGGAACGTCCTAAGCCGCCGTTCGACATCGTGCTGGGCCAGACCTCGGTTCGCGACGTCGAGGTCAAAGTGCCGGGGGACATGTCGCTCCGCGCGGATTCGGCCCGCCTCACGGGCCGTCTCGAAGACTACCGGATCGAGATGGAGGGGACGGCCTCGGTGCCGAAGCTGCGCGAGCTTCGCCTCCGGATTGCGGGCCGGGGTAATCTCGAACAGGTGACGCTGGACAGCTCGACGACGAGGTTTCTCGACGGCCGGCTCCTCGCGACCGGCAAGCTCGAGTGGTGGCCGCTCATTGGCTGGGATCTCCGCATCGCGGCGACCGGTGTGCGGCCCTCGCTCGTGCTCGACAGTCTGGCGGCACTGCCGGGCACGCTCGATCTGTTTGGCGCAACCCAGGGTGTCATTGACACCATCGGTCCGGTCGGCACGCTCGTGATCGATTCACTGGGCGGCGTGCTGCGGGGCCATCCGGTCAGCGGGCACGGGGAAATCGGGCTCGCGGGGACGAACGCATACGACCTGCGCGGGCTCGACGTCAGGTGGGGCTCGGTGAACATTGGTGCGAGCGGTACAGTGAGAGATACGATCGCGCTGAGCTACGCCGTCGCAGTGGCGGATCTCCGGCAGGCGATGCCGACCGTGCGCGGTTCGGCCACGGTTCGGGGCACCGCGAACGGCCCCCGACTCACCCCGCAGGTCCGGGCCGCGATTACCGGGCGCGCGCTTGCGTACGGCACCAATCGTCTCGACCGAGTCGTCGGGCGGGCCAACGTGGACCTGATTCCTAACGGCCGGAACGACGTCGACCTCCACGGTACCGGTGGCTCAGTCGGTACCCACCGGTTCGCGGAGGTCGTGCTCGCCATCAGGGGTCGGCGGTTCGCGCACACGATCGACGCGCGGGTTACCGCTCCCTCCGATACTCTGCACCTTGCGCTGACCGGGGGATTGAGGGGCAAGTCGTGGAGCGGGACGATTCGCGACCTTGCCGTTGAGACCGCCGCCGCCGGTGATTGGCAGCTGGAGCAGCCCGCCGCCCTCGTCGCCTCGCCCGCATCGGCGCGCCTGGCGCGGCTGTGTATCGTGGCCGACAGCGCAGGCGGACGGGCGTGCGCCGAAGGAGCGTGGCAGGGTGGCACGACCTGGAACGCACTCGCGACGGTGGACGGAGTGCCGTTCCAGCGGTTGCCGTTCTCGGTGCTCAACGCGGTCGCCGGCGGGCGCGCCGCCTTCACCGGTACGCTGGGGGCTCGCCTCGAAGCCCGCGCGGCGGGCGGACGGCTCGACGCCACGCTCCGAGCGGTGTCCGACACGGTCACCTTCCGCTACCGGGAAGGCGCCGACACGGTCTACCGCAGGCTCGCGCTCGACTCGGCAGCTGTCGATGTCCGCGCTGATCGAGGCGGGCTCCTCGCGACGTTAGGTCTCCGCCTCGTCGACAACGCGGCCAAGGAGGTCGCGGTGCTGGCGGGCAAGGCCTCGCTCCCCAGCTATCGTCTCGGCGATCCGCTGGCCAACGAGACGCTCGACGCCCGTCTCGATGGGAAGATAGGCGACCTCAGCCTGGCCCGTCCGCTCTTCGCCACCATCGACACGCTTGCCGGGGCGGTCACTCTGACGGCGACCGTCACGGGCACGGTTGGCGCGCCCCAGGTCAAAGGCGCTGCCCTGATCGACAAGCTCGTAGCCGGAATGAACCGGCGCTCACTGGTGAGCGGCGGCGCCGAGCTCGTGGTCGACGGGCGACTGAGCTCGGACAAAGTCCTCACGGGACGAGCGCAGCTCACGCCGCGGCAACTGGTCTATGAGTATCAGCGTTTGGGCGACGTGAGACGGGTGACGGTGGACAGCGGCTCGGTCGAGATGGTGGTGGGCTCGGACGGCCTCCATGGCAAGCTGCGCGTCGACGTGGCCGACTCCGACAGCGGTCACGTGGCGACGATCCGGTCCGAGCTGGCTCTCCCCCACTACCGCCGGTTCGGTGATCCGCTTCAAGCCCAGCCGGTGACGCTCGCGCTCGACGTCGTCGTGCCCGACCTCGAGGTGTTCGAGCCGTTGGTCCCGCAGGTGGACAGTCTGCACGGGAACATGAACGTGAATGTCCGGGTGACGGGGACGGTCGGCACGCCGTCGGTGACCGGCAAGCTGGTGATCGAGCAGGCAGCCGGCGAGCTGCCGTTTGGGACGATGGTGCGGGGCGGGCTCACCGGCGATCTCGCGACGACGGTCCAGGCGGACAGCACGCTCACCGGCACCCTTCGGGTGACGCCCCGGAATCTCCGGCTCGAGTACGTCGAGAACGGCGTGACGAGGGTCGTGCGACTGGACGGCTCGGCGCTGGACGTCCAGGCCGGACCCAAGGGTATCCGCGGCGCGCTCGGCCTCACCGTGGCCCGGCCGGACAGCGGAGTGATGGCGACGTTCAAGGGCGACCTCGAGTTGCCGCAGTACACCCATGTCGGTCGGCCGCTCGCCCCGCAACCGATTCGAGCGACGCTGACCGGCCGCGCGGATGACCTCTCATTCCTGCGCACCTTCACGAGCCAGGTTGACAGCTCCGCGGGGCGGATGACGCTCGACGCCAAGCTCGACGGGACGTTAGGTGAGTCGCACCTGGTAGGCCGGTTCAAGCTGACCGACGCGGCCGCCCACTTCCCGAACCTTGGGATACTCGTGCACGACGTCCAACTCGACGGGTCCGGCGATCTGGCGCGGTCCATCAAGATCGACGGCAGGATGCGGTCCGGCCCGGGCAATCTCACGATCCAGGGAACGACGCCGGTTACGCCGACGAGCGACGCGCCCGGCCGGATCGAGATCCGAAGCACCAACTTCGAAGCGGTCAACAACGGTCAGGTCCACGCGATCGTCACGAGCCGGCTCAATGTGGGGCTCAAGGCCGACACGATCGATGTGCGGGGACGGATCGATCTACCGGTCGCGAGGGTCGTGCTGTCGGAGATCCCCGAGTTCGCGGTTGCCCCATCCAAGGACGTGATATTCGTGGA
>JBDTOH010000553.1:0-4010 GCA_039933355.1 Gemmatimonadota bacterium
GCGAGCTCGGGGAGCTTTCATGCGAGCTCGGACACGATGGGGGCCATCTCGAACGAGATACCGGGCGCCGCCGCGACCGAGCCGGCCTCGAGCTGGCCCCATCGCCGGGCGGTGAGAAGCGGTCGGTGCGGATCCGGTGACTGGAGGAGGTGCGCGAGGTTGGTGCGCCCATGCGCGGAGCCTGGATCGGCGCCGGCGGCGGTGCCCCGGGGTCACGCCATCAGCTATCTCTGGTCCAGAGAAGAATTGCTCCACAGGTGGTGCCGGTCGGCGCGTACTGGACCGGTACGTCGACCGGCCGCTTGTAAATCTCGACCGCGCCCAACAGCGGAACGTCGTAGAGGCTGAGGTCCTGACCGTAGGCTCCGAGCTCGCTGCCGTTGAGGAGCACGCGCATGACGCAGCGGGTCATCGAGTGGCTCAGGCTGAGGCTGCCCGAGCCGATGGCCAGGGCCTCACCGTGAGGCTGATAGAGGATCTCGACCCCCTTTTCTCGGAGCAGCTCGACGAGGGTCCGGTGCTCGTTGTCGCGGAGGTCGCGTTTGAGGATGTACCGACCCAACCCGATCTTGCGCCGCTCCTCGACTTCCTGCATCCGAGCCGACCGGTACCGAATGGCTTCGACGAACAGCGGCTCGAGCTCGGGAACCCATGCCTGGAGGGTGAGATCGAGGATCAGGCTGTCGGGGGATTCGACCCGGAGCGTCGCCACGGCGCCTTGAAAGCCGATCCTGCGGATCCGGAGCGGATGGACGCCGAGCGGAATGCCCTTGAGCCGAAAGAGGCCGGAGTCGTTGGTCGTGGTGATCAGGGAGGGGAGGTCCTCGAGGAACACCTGCGCTTGGCCGAGGGGCGCCCCGGTCTGGACCGCGCGGACGCGTCCTTTAATAACAGCCTGGGCCTCGGCTCGGACGGGCGTGAGCAGGGTCATACATATGAGCAGGGCGGCCGTCGGCAGGAGGGCGGCCCCGGGGCGGGGGGACGCGGATGTCGCGGGGCGATGTCGGTTCACGAGACCTAACATACCGCTGGGGTTTGGCTCGGACGAGGGGAGGCACACGGAGACAGGGATCTCGTCTGAATGGTCCGAACCGCGACGTGGAGCCCTCGCTTCGCCCGGGATGACGTTCTCCCTCCTCTCTTGTTCATCACATCTTGACAATCAACAGGAGAACCGGGTACCGTCCACCAGCCACGCCGACGCCGGAGCCACGATGGGCCAGAAGACCATGATCACGAAGCGGGAGGCGTAACCATGTCGTTCTGGCGTCAGCTCACCCATGGCGTGCGCGCGTTGCTCAACCGGCGCACTGCGGATCAGGATGTGGCGGACGAGGTCGAGCACTATCTCGAGCAGGCGAGCGCGGCGCACGTTGCGCGCGGACTCACGCCCGAGGCCGCCCGCCGAGCGGCGCGGCTCGAGGTTGGCAGCCCGACGGCGGTGCGGCAGGAGGTGCGGAGCTCGGGGTGGGAGAACGTCGTCGGGACCGCGTTCGCCGATCTGCGTTATGCGCTCCGGGTGCTCCGCAAGGCGCCGGTCTTCACGGCCGTCGCCATTGTGGTGATCGCGGTCGGCAGCGGTGCCGTGACGACGATCTTCAGCGCAATGAACGCCATTGTGCTTCGGCCGCTTCCGGGTACGACGGACCCCGGCCGGCTGATCGGGCTCGAGCGCCACCGGCCCGACGCGAACGACGGCATCTCCGCCTCGTACGAGTACTTCGACTATCTCCGCCGCAACGCCCACTCGCTCGACGGGCTCGCCGCGTGGAGCAAGGTAACGTTCGCGATCTCCTCGGGCGGCGAGGGGATCGCCGTCTACGGCAACATGGTCAGCGGCAACTACTTCTCCGTGCTCGGCGTTAGGCCCGCGTTAGGCCGGTTCTTCACGCCGGAGGAGGACCGGACCCCGCTCACCCATCCCGTGCTGGTCGTGTCGCACGCCTTCTGGCGGACCCGCCTGGGAGGCGACAGCGGTGTGGTCGGGCGCCCGGTCACCGTGAACGGGCTGCGCTACACGATCGTCGGCGTGGCGCCGCCCGCGTTCCACGGCGCGTTCACGCCAATCCTGATCGAGGCCTGGGTGCCGCTCATGATGCAGCAGCACCTGCGCCCGGGCCGCAATCTGGAGCACATGGTGTGGCTGTGGACCTTCGGACGCTTGAAGGAGGGGGTGAGCCGGGACGCGGCGAACCGCGAGCTCGAGGCGCTCACGACCCGATACATCGGCGAGCGGACCGAACCCGCGGACCGGTCCAAGTACACCGCGGTCAGGGTATCCGCCATGACCGGCCTTCCGACCGATGCGCACACCATGGCGCTCGGCTTTATCGGGCTCCTGCTCGGCGCCGCGGCTCTGGTGCTGCTGATCGCGAGCGTCAACGTCGCGTCGATGCTCTCGGCCCGAGCAATCGCCCGGCGGCGCGAGATGGCGGTGCGGGCGGCGCTCGGAGCGGGCCGGGGACGGATCGTACGACAGCTCCTGACCGAGATCCTGGTGCTGTTTGCGGCCGGCGCGTGCGGCGGGATGATCCTTGCCTGGCGGGCGACGGCCGGGCTCGAGCGGTTCACGATTCCGACCGATGTGCCGATGGCGATCGAGATCTCTCCCGACGCGCGGGTGTTCGGGTTCGCGCTCGCGGTGTCGCTGATTACCGGGCTCGGGTTCGGCCTGGCTCCCGCGCTCCGCGCGGCGAAGACCGACATCAATACCCGTCTCCGAGACGGGACCGCCGCCGCGGGGAGCCGCCGCCGGCTCATGAGCAGCACGCTCATCGTCGGGCAATTGGCCTTGTCGCTCGTGCTCCTGGTCGCCGCCGGGTTATTTCTCCGCGCGCTCGACCGGGGCGCCAAGGCCGATACGGGATTCGATCCGGCCGGCGTCGCGACGGCCACGTTCAACACCGAGAGCTGGGGTTACGACGGCGAGAAGGGTCGCGCGTTCTACCGAGCGCTCCGGGAGCGCGTTGGGGCGATTCCCGGCGTCACCGCGGTCTCGTTCACGAGCAACATGCCGCTGGCGTTCGCGACCTCGAACGGATGGATCGAGCTCGAGGGAAGAGCGCCGGGTGCGGACGGTAGGCCGGTCGGCGAACCGATCCAGCTCGCGCTCGTCGGCGCGGACTATTTCGCCGCGATCCGGCTGCCGCTCGTCGCGGGGCGGGCGATCACCGGGTCGGACGACGAGCGCTCGTCGAGGGTCGCGGTGGTCAACGAGACGCTGGCGAAGCGGTTCTGGCCGGATGGGAGCGGGCTCGGCCGAGCGTTCCGGTTCCAGGGTCAAGGGGCGACGATCGTCGGGATCGCCCGCGACGCCAAGTACGGGTCGCTGTCGGAGGAGAAGCCCGCCTTCGCGTATTTCGCGATGGCGCAAGAGTGGCGGGCGGATCAGGTGATGCTGGTCCGATCGGCGGCCGGGTCGGAGCCGCCGGCCCGCGCGATCCAGGCCGCGGTGCTCTCGATTGATCCACTGCTTCCCCGGCCCGTGATCACGCCGCTCAGAGAGGCCAACAGCATCGTGCTCTTGCCGCAGCGAATCGCCGCGCTCGTGACCGGTGTGTTAGGCGGCGTGGGCCTCTTGCTCGCGACGGTGGGCCTTTACGGGATCATTGCCTACAGTGTGAGCCGGCGGACTCGTGAGATCGGGCTCCGCGTCGCACTCGGCGCCGACCGGCGCGATGTGCTCCGGCTGATCGTGAGCGAAGGGATGAGGCTCGCGGCGCTCGGCGTGGTGATCGGGCTCGTGCTGGCGGCGGCAGCCACGCGGCTCTTGGCGGGCCTCCTCTTCAGCGTGAGCCCGCTCGACGGGACGACCTTCGTGGTGATGTCGGTTCTGTTCGTCGGGGTCGCGGCGCTGGCGAGCTATCTCCCGGTGCGTCGAGCGGCGGCGGGGGATCCGATGGCGGCGTTGCGGACGGACTGAGCGGGTTGGGGCGCGGGGATCTGAGACGTTCGGGCGCGGGGATCTGAGACGGGGGTACGGATGCATCGGATGAGCGGATACATCTGAT
>JBDTOH010000554.1:0-4006 GCA_039933355.1 Gemmatimonadota bacterium
ACGATGAATTCCGGCGTGCGGAAATCCGTCCTCTTGTATGGCCTCCTCGGCGGCGCACTGATCGCGCTCCTCAAGGCGATCGAGTACCGCTACCTCGTCGTCGATCACTCCGTCGAGATCTACGGTGGCCTCGTCGCGCTCGCCTTCGTCTCCCTCGGCATCTGGCTCGGCCTCCGAATCACCGGTCGCACGGAGCTAGTGATCGTGCGCGAGGTGTCCGTGCCGGCCACGGCCCCGTTCACCCTCAATGAAGCGAAGCTGGCGGCGATCGGGATGACCCGGCGCGAGCTGGAAGTCCTCGAGCTCATCGCCGAAGGCCTTAGTAACCACGAGATCGCCGGCCGGGTGTTCCTGAGCGAAAACACCGTCAAAACCCACTCGAAACGGGTATTCGAGAAGCTCGCGGCGACGCGGCGGACCCAGGCCGTGCAGCTCGGAAAAGAGCTCGGGCTGATCCCCTAGGTGGCCTCGGGGCGGCAAATCCTCGCCCGAATGGATGATTTTGCCGGAGAACGACGACAATCACCCAAACAGGTGACGCGAAAGCAGCGGCGAAGGGCTATGGTAGCTCCGTTCCTGCTTTTTCACACTGCACGATGGAGCGTTTCATGAAACGTATCGTCTGGACCTTTGGGCTGATCGCCGGCGGCGTCATGGCGGCGATGATGGCCATCACGATGGCTTTCGAAGTCCAGCTCAGGCTCGGATCGCCGAGATGATCTCACGTGGCATGACTCAGCAGCGCCCTCTAGTGTTGCAAGTGCATTTGTGATCGCCGTCATACTAGATGTTGAATCTGCCTCATCACCGGGCATCCAGTTTTGCGCGACTGACGTAACCTGGCGGTTCACAAACGTCACACTCCCAATCATCCTCGATTCACCCTTTGGGAGGATCAACCATACATCGTCACTCGTTCCGAGTGGTCGCTGGGCGTCGTAGTGCTCGCCGAGCTGTCGGAGCACGACCTCGCGGGATTGGCCAAGCGAAACCTGGATCAGCCCCAATCGAACTTGCGCGGCGCCGGACTCCGCAGCCGCGGCGATAAGAACAACGGTGAGTACTAAGCGCATCAACATCATCAGGGCATCCCCCTTAGGTACACCGGCGCTGTGGAGGTAGAGCCACTCGCCCCGCCGGCTTGCCGTCGAACTGTCGCAAGGCGCCGAGGACAGTCGCGACATCGGTGGCGTAGCCTAGTTCGAATAGGCACTCTGCCGCTTGCGCGGCGTCTTCGGGCCTAGCGTGGCGCACGATCGGATTCATGCTTGGACGGGATCATTGTTGTTGCGGGCTAACGGCCAATACTTGAGCTGCGAGGCCGCGCTGACGACGTCAACCCGGCAGCCCAAAGCCCGGCGGCCTCGTCAGTCTCCAAGCATGTGTTAGGCCGAAGCCGGGCCGATGCGTTTGAGTGAACGACTACCCGAGGGCCAAGCCTCGGAGTCCCGGATGAAGGCGTCGATATCGGGGGCATGCGTTCGGAGAAGGCCCGAGGTCGTCTCAGTCGAGGCGTTCCCGCGTCGAATCCAGATGACCTTGGGCGGCGCGCCCCGGACCAGTCCGCCGAAGCGGGCGAGCTGCTGGCGATCCTCAAGCTCGGGATGGCATACCGGTACGGGCTGGGCACCGGGAAGGACCCGGTCCAGGCGCTCGCGTTGTTCCGGAAGGGAGCGGAGGCAGGCTTCTCAACGGCACGGTACGAGATCGGGTTGATGTACTTCGTCGGCGAGGGGATACCCGCCAACGAGAACGAAGCGGTTACCTGGTTCCGGAAGGGCGCCGTCGGTGGCTACGGGCCCGCGATGGGCTCACTGGCGTACGCCTACATGAACGGACTGGGGGGCATCGGCCGCGACTCCGCGGTCGGGCAGCAGTGGTATCAGAAGGCGGCCGCAAACGGCGACGGGCGATCACAGAACCACCTCGGCTGGTGCTACGAAACCGGCACTCTGGTGCCAAAGGATCTGGCGCAGGCCGTGGACTGGTACCGCAAGGCCGCCGACGCCGGCGATCTCGAAGGCCAGTTCAACCTCGCCCGTGCGTACCTGTACGGCGTCGGCATCGCCAAGGACCCGGTTCAAGGGGTGCGATGGTACCAGCAGGCCGCCGAACAAGGCCATCCGGCCGCGCAACACTACCTCGGGTACAGCTACCTCACCGGCGTTGGCGTCGCAATCGATTCGGTGGCGGGTTATCAATGGCTCTACCTGGCCACCAAGCAGGACCCGGAGAACAAAGACTACCAGGATCGGCTGGCTCGCCTCGAGGCCCGGATGCGCGGCCCGCTGATGGAGCGTGGGAAGCTGCAGGCGCTCGAGTGGCTCAAGCGCCGGGGGTAGAAAGCACCGTCACCGAGCTGAACGATGCCGGTCGGCGTGGCTCGGGTGCTGACGAGGTCGATCACCACACGCCTTCGAGCAGCGACAGGTCGGCCTCGTTCCAGGGTCGAGCCCGCGCCCCATACTGCTCATCGGCCCCTCACGCGCCGCCAGAATCCGGAGTATGCTCGATGGACAATTGCTCGGCTTCCACAATGGAAGCCTTGGAGCAATCCTGACCTATCCAGCGGACTCTCGGGGAGGGCGAAGGAACCCTATGAATGAAGAATCCGGTACCAGGCTTGCACGGCAAACCGCGCTCTTCTTGATCCTGTCCAGCTCCGCAGTCCCGTTGCGCGCGCAGAGTTCTTTGGTTTCCCTCGACGTCTGCAATAACGGCACCGTTCCCGTTGTGGTGATGACAGCAACGAAGAACACCGACCTCGCGCGCGGCTTCGGAAAGTATTACTGGGCAATCAGTTCTTCCGCGGTCGCTTCCGCGAAATGCAAGACGGTCTATTCAGATACAGAAGGTGACGGGGCTTACCTTGGATTTGGCTTTGAGGATACGAAGGGACAGTGGGGTTCAGGCCACGTGGCCCAGGTACCCGATTTCGGGAAGTACGTCCAGCGGTTTCAAACCTGGCCGATCCTGTCGAGGGGCGAGGGCAAGATAGAAGCTTGCGCGCCCAGGGTTGCTACGACCTATGCTGTCAAGGATGATCCCAAGACCGATTGCGCAAGTATGCGACTGATCCCATCCGGTGGCGCTCGGGAAGTCCCCGGCCCGTTCTTTCCGATCACCTCCACTCTGTACATCCGTGCGCCGGGCGTGTCGTGCCTCGGCGACATGGGGGCGCAGGGACCTTGTCACTATTATCTGAACATCTCGCCCAACGGAACCGACCGGGACCTGCATGCAACGGAAGGAACCGGCGGAGGCGCCGATGCCGATCGTCCGATGACAGACGCGCAGGTGGACAAGGCGCTCGGTGACATGCTCGCGAAGGCGAGAGAAAAATCTCCCGCCCAGCCTCCTCCGGCGCCTCCTCCACCACCCAGGCGCGAACCGACACTGACGATGGTCGCCCCTGCCCACGACGGCTACGCCATCAAGATCGACCCGAGTATGAGCGCTGGGCTCGCTGCTCGGGAACAGGAGAAATGGAAATCCCCGATGTACATGGTGAGCGCCTATGATCCGAAGTGGATCGGGCAAACCCTGGTGCTAAAGGGCACGGTTTCGCGGGTTGAAGTGGAGAGCGACGGCGATCCGAAGTGGGTGCACATCTACTTCAAGGAGTCGCCGGACGCCACCATCACCGGGTGTTCGCCGTTTCCGGCCATGCTGCGCAAGATGTTCGGCGACGACCTATCGGCTCTTGTCGGCAAGACCATCGAGATGGCTGGACAGGTCGCAAGAGTCTGCAGGCTCACCGCCAGCATTAACATCGTGGATCAGGCGCAGATCAAGCTGGTGCAGTAGTCGTTTGGACGTCAATCGAGCCGACCTGCGACAACCAGCTCGTGACTGAAAAGAGCGATCCTCTTTGAGCCGTCCTTTGCGGTTGTCATTCCGGGACCGATTGTCGGTAAACAAGATCCTCATCGCGACCCTCGTGACGATGGCGATCGTGATCGCCGCCCTGGCGCGCGGCGGCCGTCCCGATCCGCCGGCGCTCCGC
>JBDTOH010000555.1:0-4002 GCA_039933355.1 Gemmatimonadota bacterium
TACCGTCTTACCGTCTTACCGTCTTACCGTCTTACCGTCTTACCGTCTTGCCGCCCTCCGTTCTACCGCCGTCTAGTCCACAGCACCATCGTCCCGCAGCCGGTGCCGAAACCGCCGAACTCGGGCGGCGTCTCGGACGTGCTGTAGATCTCGATGCTTTCGAGCTGCGAAACCGGATAGTCGTTGAGGTCCGGGATCGGACCGCCGCGCCGGCCCGGAGCATAGAGCTGGAGGCCATCGACCCAGAGCGCCATCGGACAGGAGCGGCCCGCGCGGGTGCTGACCGCGACGGACTTGAACGATCCGCTCTGCACAATCCGAACGCCGCGGACGGTTCGGAGGACATCGCCGAGCTGCCGGGACTCCGATTGCCGGAGCGTCGATGCGTCGATGAAGGAGCCCAACCCGGCCAGACGCCGGCGAGCGAACTCCTCCATGCCGGCCGGCACTGCGGCCGCAGTCACCTCGATCGGCTCGAGCTCGACCGCGGAAGGAAAGAGCCGAACGTCGATGTTGAGCGTGTCCGCTCCGAAGATCAGCGCCTTGAGCCGGACCGGACGGAACCCGATCTTCCGGATCATCGTGTAGTGCACGCCCGTAGGGATACCCTCCAGCACGAACTTCCCTTCGGCATCGGTTTCGGTCCGCCTGCCGTCTTTCCCCTCCATAACGATCTCTGCCCCGGGCACAGCCCGCCGCGTCGAATCCGAGAGCACGCGTCCGGCGATCGTCGCCTGGGCGAGGAGTGGGGTGAATGGCGCCGCAATGAGAAGCAGCGAAGCGAGCGCGCGCATGGTGAACATCCCTGGTCGAGGCTAGAGGAATCCACCACCGGGAGACGATTGGCGCAAGGGGATGGAAGACGGTAAGACGGTAGGACGGTAAGTGGGTTCGGGGCTCGGATCGTTCGACATTCTACTCGAGCGGGGTCTTGGCGCTAAGGGTCTCGCGGCGGGCGGCGCCCAGGAAGGCGCCGAAGTCGGTGCCGCCGGTGCCTTTGGCGGCGGGGTCGCCTTTGGCTTCCATGGTGATGTAGCGGGCCGCCATCTCGAGGTGACCTTTTCGGAACTTGTCGAGCTCCTCGATGCAGGCGTTGTACGCGCTCCGCAGTGCGCGCCCCTCCTCGCCGGGTTCGGGCTCACCTAACGCCCCGGCACCGCGCCGGCCGACCAGCCCCGCGATGCTGGGCCCCTGCTCGAGCCGCTCCACGAAGCGGCGGTGGACCGGGCGCATGTAGCCGCGCATCTCCAGGAGAAAGGGTCCGCTTGCGGGACTTGGATGGGCGACGCCGAGCACCGCATCGAACGCCTGGATCAGCGGGCTTTGAGCCGCGCTGCCTCCCGTGAGCCGGTGCGGCGTCTCACTCACGCCCTCGTAGACGACACCGGGCTCCGTCCAGCCGGTGAGCCAGGGACGAACCTGCCGGTAGAACGCCGCCGGCGAACAGCGCTCGTACATCCGGCCGAGCACGTCGGTTACAGCGTGCATTGCCGCGGCCAAGGCCTCGAGCCTGCTCGTTAGGCCTGGAATATCGCCCCGCTCAGCGGCAGCTTGCGCCTCGATCATGATCGGGATCGCCGCTCCCCCCGTGGCTTCGATCCCCACCGTGAGGAGATAGAACCATTTCTCGTCGTCGATATCGACGAAGGTGACGAGCGTGTCGAGATTCTCGGGATCGAGCGGGCCTTCGGGGTCGATCCGGCGCCAGTTCGCCAGCACCAGCGACGCATGCGCCACAATCGGAGGCCGGCCCAACCGCTCCGCGATCCGACAGAGCGGTACGGCGAGCGCTTGCGGAATCCGTGGAGCGGGCGGAGCCGACTCCCAGACGTACGCGTTCGCGAACATGCAGAGCAGCAGCATCGCCCGCGCAAGCTCAGGCCCCTCGAGCGGCGCCGGGTCGAGCAGGGGAAGCCGAGCGACCGCCTCCCGGAAACCTTGCTTGACCAAGAGACCGGGCAGCGCGCGAGCGAGCTCGTCCCACGCCTCGTACGGAGCGGGCAGTCGTTCGAGCGGATCCCGCACCGGAAGAAACCCGCGCACGGGATCGACATCGTACGCGGAAAGGTCGTGCAGCGTGAGGGCTGGTAGCATTCGGGGAAACGTAATGGGTGGGGACACGGGACGGGGACCGGGAAGTACACCGGGAGGACGGCGGAGGCTCCGCCCGAACATGGAGCCGGGTCGCTACGGAGCAACGTACCGTCCTACCGTCCTACCGCCTCAGTACGCCACCGCTGCGCTGTTACTCCGGTTATGCGACGCCGCCCGCAGCTCTCCCGTTTTCGGATCTCGGCTGATTGCCACCCACACGCCTTCGCCGCCGAATCGCGCGCTTTCCTGGCCGACCTCCTCATAGCGGATTCCCATCCCATCGAGCACCGCTTTCGGGAATCGTCCCGCCGGCACCATTACGACGTAGCCACCCGCGGCCGAATTGAGGTTGGGGAGGAAGAAATCGGGTGCGTCGATGGCCTGGTCCACCGTCATCCCGTAGACCGCAAAGTTCTGGAGACCCTGGAACATCCGCTGGTGGAGCCCCGCTCCCATCGAGGCGAATGCCAGCACCGGCTTGCCGCTCTTGAGCAGGATTCCGGTCTCGGTCGGGTCGGGCAGCCGCTTGCCGGGACCGGTCTCGGCGATCTGCGCTTGCTGGAAGGAGGCCGGATCGCCGATCGAGATCCCGTCGATGTTGATCGCGGTCTTTCCCCAGAAGACGCAGTTGATGCTCTGCGTGAGCGCGACCATGTTGCCGTCCTGGTCGACGGCCACGACGTCGTCGGAATGCTTCGGTCCGTCCTCTGCCCACTTCGACGGCAGCTTCCCGGCCTCGATCTCCTTCCAGTAGGCCTCGGCGTGACTCTGCGTTAGGCGGCTCTGCGGGGAGAGGTCGAGGCTCGGGAGGATCTGATGGGCGTACTCCGGCGGCAGCAGGCTCAAGATCCAGCCCTGCGTGATCGTCACGGCGGTCCGGAGCGCGGCGCCCGACTTGCTCCAGTGTCCTTTCGCCTTGAGCCCGGCGGCGACCGCGAGGTTCTGCGCCTCGATCAGCCCGACGCCGCCGTAGTTGGGCGGGCCGAGCGTCGCGATGTCGTAGTCACCGACCCGCCCCATAATCGGCGGGGCCCAGAGCACGTCGTAGGACGACAGGTCCTCGAGGCTCATCTTGCCGCCGTCCGCCTGGACCGCGCTCACCAGTCGCTCGGCCCAGGGACCGCGATACATGTAGTCGGCGCCCTTCGCGGCCACTTGGCGGAGCGTGGCGGCGAGGGCCGGCTGCCGGAACGTCTCTCCCTCTTTGTACGTCGTGCCGTCCGGCTTGAGGAAGATGGCGCGAGTCGCCGGAAGCCGGGCGAGGTCCTTTGCCCTCATGGCGAAGATCGATGCCAGCGACTTCGTGACCAGCATGCCGTCCTCGGCCACATGGATCGCGGGCTCGAACAAGAGAGCGAACGGCAGCTTGCCGTATCGTTTGTGCGCCGCCTCGACGCCTTTCATGAACCCGCCGACGAGCGCGGTGCGACCGCTCGTCGCCGTGCCCAGCTTCCCCTCGTCCGAGAGGTCGATCTTGCCGGGGATCGTGAGCGGGCTGGTCTCGCCGAGGACGGTATTCCAGGTGGCGTTCATGGTCGTGACCTGGCCGCTCTTGGCGTCGTAGTAGGCCAGCGACAGGATGCCGAAGTAGCTGATCGGAGAGCCCGCGGTGAGCGCGACCTGGGTCAGCGCCGTCGTGAGCGCCGCGTCGATCGCGTTGCCGCCGCGCTCGAGCGCCTCGAGCCCCGCGCGCGCGGCATACGCGCCGTAAGCGACGGTGACCGCACCACGCTTCCCGCTGGCGACGCCGGCCGCGGTTCGCACGGCTCCCTGCTGCTGCCAAAACCGCGCCTCTTCACCGGCCGGCCACTTCGTCGGCGACAGCGACCCCGGCCCCTGCGCCTCGGCCGCCGCGAGCGAGGAGAAGCCGAGCCCGAGCGTTAGGTACGTCGTTCGACGGATCATGGT
>JBDTOH010000556.1:0-3992 GCA_039933355.1 Gemmatimonadota bacterium
GCCTCGATTGAGGGTGTCGAGCGCGGCCGCGGCGCGATCCGGGTTGCCGCGGACGATCTGATGAACGCTTTCGGCGAGCAGGAGATCGGCGACGGCGTCGACGCCGTCGAGGAGCGCGTCGAGCACCGCGCCCACCGCCGTCCCGTCTCCCGGATCGACGGCCGCCAGCACGTCGGCGCGAGTCAGCCGGCTGAGCGCGAGCCCGTCGCATACCGCCCGCGGCGGCAGCCCTTCCGGAGTGCCGGGCGCGGTGACGAGCGGCGGCGGCGCGAGCCGGCGGACGACTTCCACGGCGGTGTGGGCGCCGCGCTCGTGGAGCATTCGCTCGGTCCGGTAGCCGAGCAGGGCGCCGATCGGCTGGCCGGCGCGGACGCCGTCGAGCAGCTCGAGGGCGGCCCTGACCCGGCTGCTGGAGAGATCCACCGCGAGTGCCGCGGCGTTAGGGTCGCGCGCGGCGTGCGCCAGATGACCGGCCCGAAGCACGGCGGCAGTGGCGGCCTGCGCGAGCGACGGCGCATGGATGTAGCCGCCGCTGGTCGCATCGCTCACGAGTGGTGCCGGAGCTCCCGCGGGCGGTGTCGCCACCGGCGGACGAACCGGACGGCGGACCAGCTCTTCGACGACCCCGTACGCTCCTAACGACACACCCGCCGGAGTCGCGGCGCGGAGATCGGAGAGGCGCTGGGTGGCGAGCGAGGTGATCCAGGCGTCGAACCGGTGCGAGGCCAGGTCGAGCGACTCGCCGAGCAGGAGCGCGGCCCGGTCGGGCGCGAGCGCCGCCACCGCCTCGGCGGCGTGGACCGTCTCGGCGTAGTCGTTGTGGCGCACGACGTCGATCACCCCCGTGACGAGCTGCTGATCGAGGTGATCGACCATCGCGAGCGAGGTCCCGTCGGGCCGGGTGACTGTTCCCGCGAGCACCACGCCGGGAACCGAGCGCGCCTCGCCGATCCGGAGCGTGGCGGTGGTCGCGATCATCTGGGCGTCGATCACCGGACCGCTGTCCACCCGGAGGTGCGCTTCGACCAACTGTCCCGCGACGAATCCCCGGCTGTCGCGAAGACCGGCTCGGACCCGCTCGAGCATGACGGAGCGGCGGGCCAGCAGGGTGATGAGCGCGGTGAAGCCGGTCGGGCTTTCGCCCTTGAGATCGGCGGTGGTGCGGCCGCGCAAGCCGGCGAGGTAGGCGGTGATCGCGGCCCAGGCCGCGGCCTGGTCGCCCGGTTTCGTCGCCGGGTCAACGGTGTAAGGGAGATGGAGGAGCGGAATCGGGTCGGCATGGGCGACGAGCTGCCCGAGATAGGGCATCCCGCCGATGCCTAACGCGCGGAAACCGAGCAGCGCGAGCCAGCGCTGGCGGTTGCCTTCGTTGCCGACGTCCGCGCCGGTCACGTCGCTGAGGTAGCCGTGAGGGATGTACGACACATTGGCGCCCACCATCGAGCGCACGCCCGTCACAGTCGACACCGGCGACTGGCTCAGCACGTCGAGCATGCCGTGGTCGGGATCGGAGCCGGAGCGAACGACAGGGGCGTGCGCGACCCCATCGAGCCACCAGGGGAGCGCGCTCCGCAGGATGCCGGCCGCCGCGACCACACCGCGCGATTCGGTCGCCGGCTGCCAGCTCCGATAGCTCGTGACCGGCAGCACGCCGTACGGCTGGCGACCAATCCGGAGCGGCGGCAGCGGACCGCGGCTCCTCACGTTCTGGACCGCGTGCAGGCGAATGTCCGCGATCAGCGCGTCGTCCGGACCGGGCTGGACCAGGCTGTCGAGCCAATAGCCGAGCGTGGCGGGCCACACGAGCGCATTCATCTGGCCCGCGGCCGCCTGCTCCGCTTCGTTGCTCCGCGCCACCCCGCGGAACGTATCGGGGTCAACACCGAGCGCGCGGGCCAGGATCCCGCCGTCGGTGCCGTCGGCGGGCGCCGGAGTCCGCCGCTCGATGGTGAACGAAGCGTCAGGCGTGTTAGCCCGGGCAAACCCGCTCCGCGAGCTCGCGGTGTTGTTCGTCGGCGTTCCCACCGACAGCAGCTCGAGGCCGCGGGTATAGTGGTGACCGCCGAGCAGATCCGCGAGCCGAGCCGCTGAGGTCGCGGTGTCGGCGGAAGTCAATACGCCGAGCACGACGAGCCGGTCCACCGTGTTGGTGCCGGGCGGGAGCGTGAGCCTGATCAGGAGGCCGGCGTTCTCGGCGGCGACGGGATCCACCATCCACTGCATGCCGTCCGGGACCTGCGGTCCTGTGTCGTCGACCGTGGGAGCGGCCGCCGTCGGGTCGAAGCCCAACTGAACCGAGTCGTCCACCGGCCCGCCGGTCGCGCGGCCGACCTCTTGCCACGTCGCGGTGCCGCCGGCGCCCGAGCGCCGGTACGCGATCGCGACGAACTGGTCCGGCAACGTGCGGGCAGCGGCCGGTCGGGTCCAGGCGCTGTCACGGCGCTCGGGATCCGGGAACGGCAACTCCGGCAGGTCAGCGACGGCCGCCACGGGATCGGCCGGCCGAATGCCTACAGGCTCGGTCCGGTCGGCGATCCATGCCGCGCGGCGCGACGTCCCGACCGCTGCCACGAGGCGCGCCCACGCGAGCCGCTCCGCCTCGGTGGCGGCCGGCTCAGCCGTGCCGCTCTGCCACACGTCACGCCAGAAGGCTCGGCCCGCTTCGACCTCGGCATCGGTCAGCGGTCCCTCGTGATCCTCGACGTGGATCTCGTCCGGGATGATCCGGATCAGCAGCGTGTTGCCGTCGAAGCGGGTCTCGAGCCCGATCGGCAGCAGCGCGACGGGGACCTCGGCGGGAGCAATCGGGATCGTCACGGCGGGTCTCCCACTGGGGGCAGCATGTCGAACGCGCGGATCGCGACCTGGACCGGGTGCTGGTAGGTGAGATGCGCCTGGACCGCGGAGGACGCTCCCCAGAGCACGCCGTCGATGGGCACGTTGTGAAGCAGGGGCGGATCGGCGGGCGCGAACGGCGCCGGGGTGGCGGGGTTGCCGTCGGGCGTCACATGGCTCCAGGCCAGGTCGCTCGCCGTCGCGGGAGTGGCCGGCGTATCGGCGCCCGGGTCGTCGAGGCCGAAGCGCGGCTCAGAAGGCGGCTGGGCGATGACGAACCAGAATGGGTCGGCGGTGTCGCGGAGCGCGTCGGGAGTGATCGGGAAGCCGACGAACGAGACATCGGGAGGTAGATCGCCCCGGAAGCTCGGGAGGATCGGCGCACCGTTCAGGAGCAGCTCGCCGTTCACCTCGATGGCGCGGCTCAGATAGATGATCGAGCCGGGGTAACGGCGGAGGAGCTCGCTCCGGAGGAGAAGCACCGCCTCGCCGTCCCGGCCGCTCAGCAGGTTGTCGAGCAAGCTCCCGCTGAAGGCGTGCACGGGACCGATGTCGTCCGGGTGATCGACCCGCCCCCAGAAGCGGTGAAATGCCGTGCCGCGCTGGTCGGTCGGGTACTCGCGCCAGAGCAGCTCGCGCATGATCTCGTGGTTGAGCCCCACCATGTGCGCCGCGACGAACGTCGGATTGGTGCGGACGAGCGTAGCGGTGTCGGGCAGGACGTTCTCGAGCCCGGGCAAGAGCCATCCGGTCCCGAGGTCGCGGAGCGCCTGCCACATCGGGTCGTTGAATTGGGGGCACGCCATGACCGGGTCGAGATCGTCCCGCGGCGGTATGCCGACGATCGCCCGGCTCGAGAGCCTAACGCGGACCCGGGCGACCGTGGTGGTCTCGGGGTCGGTCCGGCCGAGCAGCCCGGCGCGGGCGGCGGCGAGGTCGAGCACGGGGCCGTCGGGGCGGGCGGGGCTGTCGGCGATGTCGACCATTCGGTCGATTGCCGCCGTCGCTGCCAGGTAGAGCTCCGAGGCCCCGGCCTGGTCCGCGGCACCGGTGAGTCCGATCTTGACGTCGGGGAGCGCGAGCTGGAACGCGCCGGTCGCGAGCCCGCTGACGGCCGCAGCGCCGGCGCCGGTCGTGATCAGCGAAGCTGCCTGGAC
>JBDTOH010000557.1:0-3986 GCA_039933355.1 Gemmatimonadota bacterium
CCGAGCGGCTTCGTGGCCTGCCTGACTATGTGCAAGTGCTCCCCGGAGCCTTTGCCGGCTCGGTGTGCGGCCGGGGTCTGAGCGCAACGCCGATGTCGAGCATTGGCTTCGAGCGCCGGTTCAACCGGGCGTTTTCGATTACCGAGCGCGCCGAGTTCGTCCGGCGCATGATCGAGGACACTCCGCCGGCGCCGCCCGATGCTGCACGAACCCGCGCGGCCAACTTGGGTCTGGCCTCGTGAGGCGCCTCCCGCTCACCGTTCTGGTTATCGCCGTCGTGATCTCGGCTGGCGGCCTCGGTAGGTCGGGGCCATGGCGCGCCGGCCCGCCAATTATCGTCAAGCAGCTGGGATTGGTGTCGGCCGACGCGCCCAGGACCGATCATGCCGAGGCCTGGCTCTCCATCGACCCAACCAATCCGGCCCGCGCCGTGGTGGTGGCGATAGCCGGCAGCGGCAGTCAGTCGGTCGTCTACACCACGTCGGATGCGGGGAAGAGTTGGCGTCGTGGATCTCACATAGGCCCCGAGCCCGAGCGCTTCCCGGGCCTCGATCCCGTGGCGGCATTCGGCCACGACGGAAGCGTCTATTTCGCCACCGTCTCTCCGTTCCGAGTTTGGCGCTCCGGAGACGGCGGAGCTTCTTGGCAGGGTCCGGCCTTCGTCCCCGGCCGTTCCTATGACTGGGAGTTCCTGGCGGTCCGCTCGGGGCCTAACGGACGCGACACGATCTACGCGGTGGCGAAGACGCCGATCAAGATATTCGGTCATCTGGCCAACGACGTGCTCGCGCTGTCGCGATCGATCGACGGTGGGCAAACCTTCGAAGCCCCAAGACTGCTGCTGCCCGATCCCACCAAGTCCATCATCCACATTCCAGGCTCGTTGCTGGTGACTCCCGATGGGAGACTGCTGCTGAGTGTGATGACGCACGACGTACCGGTGGCCGATCCCGTCCTGATCAAGAACCACGTGTGGATCCTCCGCTCCGACGATGGAGGCCGCACGTTCGCTGACCCGGTCCCAGCCGTTCCGACCGTGGTGCACGGTAACCGCGGTGATCTTCTCAAGATGGGGAAGAGCCTGGCCCCGGCTGCGCTCGCATTGGACACCGCCCAACGGTCACCGTATCGGGGTCGGCTGTATCTCTCCTTCCTCAGCGTTGTCGACAACCGGCTCCAGGTAATGGTCGCCACCTCGAACGACACCGGCCGCACCTGGACCCCAGCCATCAAGGTCAACGATGACAGCGGAAGCGCGAATCACAGCAATCCGGCGATCGCGATAGATGACCAAGGCGCCGTTGCAGTGCTGTGGAACGATCGGCGGGCGGATCCAAGCGACCTTTGCTTTCGGGCAACCGTGAGCGCGTCGGTCGACGGTGGCGCGACCTATTTGCCGAGCGTGCCGCTCGTGGCGAACGGCACCTGTCCGCTCGGGCGGGGCGGTGTGCCTCCGTATGACCTCGACAGCTTCCGGGGACGTTATCTCAATGGGGGTGAAACCCAGGGGCTCGCCCCATTACCCGGAGGAAAGTTTCTCGTCGTATTCATCGATGAGGTCGCCGCGGCGCTCCAGCTTCGTTCGGCCACGATCGAGGTTTCCCGTGCGTCAACCAGCCGCTGACCTCGGGGTACCCCGCGCCACGGTCGTGCTCGGGCTGCGGGAGAATTGGCGCCAGTTCGCTCTGCTCGTTCTCGTCAATGCGTTCGTCGGCGCGATGGTGGGACTCGAGCGCACCGTCGTGCCGTTGATCGCGGAACGTGAGTTCGGGCTCGCCTCGAGAAGTGCCGTGCTGGTCTTCATCGCATCGTTCGGTGCGGTCAAAGCCGTGACCAATCTCTTCGCGGGCCGGCTGGGCGATCGCTTCGGCCGCAAGCCTGTGTTGATCGCGGGCTGGTTGCTTGGCCTCTCGGTCCCGTTTCTGGTTATCTGGGCGCCGTCATGGTCCTGGATCGTCGTCGCGAACATCATCCTCGGCGCCAATCAAGGGCTCGCGTGGTCGACCACCGTGATCATGAAAATCGATCTCGTCGGCCCATCGCGACGGGGGCTCGCGATGGGCTTGAACGAGTTCGCCGGATACGTCGCCGTTGCCTTGGCGGCGTACGCAAGCGGCGTGATCGCCGAGCGGTTTGGGCTTCGACCGGAGCCGTTCTACCTCGGAATCGCGTTCGCGGCAGCGGGTCTGGCGCTGTCGCTCCTGTTCGTTCGAGAGACAGCGGGCCATGCCCGCCACGAAGGGAAAGTGGGAGACGGACGAACAGGCGTTTCCGAGCCCATGCCGCCAGGCAGGGTGTTTGCTCTCGTGAGCTGGCGAGATCCTGCGCTCTCATCCGTCAGCCAGGCAGGGCTCGTGAACAACTTGAACGATGGAGTCGCGTGGGGACTGTTCCCGCTCTACTTCGCAGCGGCTGGTCTTTCCTTGCGCGAGATCGGTGCGCTCGTCGCCGCTTATCCGATGGCTTGGGGGATCACGCAACTGGTCACCGGGGCGCTGAGCGACCGAATCGGCCGCAAGTGGCTGATTGTGAGCGGGATGTTCGTTCAGGGCGTTGCCCTGGTCGGCATGGCGGCGGATCCCGGCCCCAAACCGTGGCTGGCGTGGGCCGTCCTCTTGGGGCTCGGCACCGGCATGGTCTATCCAACGCTCCTCGCGGTCGTCGGTGACGTCGCCCACCCGTTATGGCGGGGATCGGCGGTCGGCGTCTATCGGTGGTGGCGAGATTTGGGTTACGTCGCAGGAGCGATCATCGGCGGATTGCTGGCCGATCGTTTCGGAATTCAGACTGCACTGGTGGCGGTCGGCGTGCTTACCGCCGGGTCCGGTGCCCTCGTCGCGGCACGGATGCCGGAGACGCGGTGGCGACCCGCGCCCGTTCAGGGGACCTGGTGAGAGCCCGGTGACATGCCACTGCGCCGGCTGCTACGACCTGGAACGCCATTTCGATGCGCGATCCGCCGGAAAGGACCTACAGCGGTATCGGGAACACGGAGCCGACTCGACGACGAGGATGCTGATCGACGCCCTCCGCACGGCCCTTGGGCGGAGCAACTCGCGAGAAGTCACCCTCCTCGACGTCGGGGCCGGCATCGGCGTAATCCATCACGAGCTCGTGGACGCGAACGTGAGCGAAGCCGTTCATGTCGACGCGGCCCCAGCGTACGTTGAGGCGGCTCGTGAGGAGACGGGCCGGCGCCATCACCAGGCCAGGGTTCGGTTTGTCGTGGGCGACTTCGTGGCAATCAGCGATGCGATCGAGGCCGCGGACCTGGTGACGCTGGACCGCGTGATCTGCTGCTACGCCGACATGGACGGGCTCGTCCGCCGGTCGGCGGAGAAAGCGCGAAGCTTCTACGGCGCGGTCTATCCGCGCCGGGATTGGTGGGTCCGGGCGATGGTCGGAGTGCAGAACGGGCTCCGGCGTCTCAAAGGCTCGCCGTTCCGGACCTTTCTGCATTCTCCAAAGGCGATCGCGAACCGCCTGCGCGAAGTCGGACTGGAGCCGGTCGAACGGCGGCGAACCCTTGTGTGGGAGGTGGTCGTGTTTCGCCGCGAGACGGCTGAATCGTCCTCATCGTAATGTCGCGACGCGCCCTCGTCACCTTCCACCGGCACCTTGAGCCCGGGGCGACCAAGGGCAGCACCTGGGTTCGTAGCAAGGCCTCTCGATTCGGTGGCGTTACCGTCACCATACTCCACGAGCAATCAGCCCGGCGTTCCCCAGCACCAGACAGAACGCCACGGCCGTGAATCTGACGCCGCTCCCTCGGTGAATCGCTCCGGGGATCCGACCGCGACTGCCTCATATCGACTACGCCCCGGTCAACGGGAAATGCTCCGAGCGCCTAACGCCAACCGTGCGGCCCACGAGACGGAGGAAGTCGGTGAACGCACGTGAGCGTGTCGTAGATGGACCAGTTGATGTCGATTCGCTTTCGGAGCGTCTCGAACCGGCGCTGATCCCGCTTGGCGACGTGGAGGTCT
>JBDTOH010000558.1:0-3985 GCA_039933355.1 Gemmatimonadota bacterium
CCTTGGCAATGCCGCGGAGGTCGCCTTTCACGAGGGTGATGCCCGCGCTTTGCATCGCCACGTCGGTCCCGGTGCCCATGGCAATGCCGACTTCGGCTTCGCTGAGCGCGGGGGCATCGTTGCTGCCGTCACCGGCCATCGCCACGCGCTTGCCCTCCGCATGCAGCACTTCCGGATGCGTCGGGCACGTGTAGTCTGTGATCGCCATCCCATGAGCGTGCGAATGGTGTTGATGCAGAGGTCGTCAACCGCGCCGCCCGGCGGGGTCATTCCTCGCTTCCGTTCCGTGACCGCACGTATCGGCGCATCAACGCTGTGGTCGAGCTGTCGTGGCCCTCGGCCACCGAACCTGTCCCGCGCAACTCTCCACCGATGCGCTGGGCCAGCGCTTTGCCGAGCTCCACACCCCACTGGTCGAAGGAGTCGATGCCCCAGATGACTCCCTGGGTGAACACGCTGTGCTCGTACAGGGCGACGAGGGACCCCAGGATCGCGGGCGTGAGCCGGTCGGCGAGGATCGTGCTGGTCGGCCGATTTCCCTCGAAGACGCGGTGCGGCACGAGCCGCGCAGGCATCCCTTGCGATTCGACCTCCGCCGCCGTCTTCCCGAACGCGAGCGCTTCGGTTTGGGCGAACACGTTCGCCATCAGGAGATCATGGTGGCCTTCCAACGGGTTGAGCGACTGGCAGAACGCGATGAAGTCGCAGGGAATGAGCCTCGTCCCCTGGTGAATCAACTGATAGAACGAATGCTGCCCGTTAGTCCCCGGTTCGCCCCAGACGATTGGGCTCGTGTCGTAGTCGACCCGCGTACCGTCGAGCGTGACGTGCTTGCCATTGCTCTCCATCGTCAGCTGCTGGAGGTAGGCTGGAAACCGCGCGAGGTACTGGTCATAGGGAAGGACCGCGAGGGTTTGGGCGTCGAAGAAGTCGGCATACCAGACGGCGAGCAGTCCCATGATCACCGGCAGGTTTCGCTCGAACGGGGTCTCCCGAAAGTGCCGATCCATTGCGTGGAACCCGGCCAGCATCTCGCGGAAGTGCTCCGGCCCCACTGCCAGCATCGTCGAAAGTCCGATCGC
The DNA here is from genome assembly GCA_039933355.1 of Gemmatimonadota bacterium. Taxonomy (GTDB): domain Bacteria; phylum Gemmatimonadota; class Gemmatimonadetes; order Gemmatimonadales; family GWC2-71-9; genus SHZU01. The sequence continues at coordinate 1,083 of JBDTOH010000558.1, forward strand.
GGAATCCATGGAGTATCGCCCGCCGACCCAGTCCCAGAACTCGAACATGTTGGCGGGATCGATGCCGAACTTCGCCACGGCATCCGCGTTGGTGGACACCGCGACGAAGTGCCGCCGCACCGCCTGCTCATCCTGAAGCGCGCGGAGGGACCAGGCGCGCGCCGTGTGGGCGTTGGTCAGCGTCTCGAGGGTCGTGAACGTTTTGGAGCATACGATGAAGAGGGTGTCTCGCGGATCGAGATCGCGCGTGGCTTCCACGAAGTCCGTGCCATCGATGTTGGAGACGAACCGGAAAGTGATCTCGCGCCGGCTGTAGTGTCGCAACGCCTGATACGCCATCACCGGGCCGAGATCGGAGCCGCCGATGCCGATGTTGACGACGTTGCGGATCGGCCGGCCCGTGTGGCCTTTCCAGTCGCCCCCGCGAACACGGTCCGCGAAAGTAGCCATCCGGTCGAGCACCGCGTGGACCGCCGGCACCACGTCGGCGCCGTCCACCACGATCCGCTCGCCCAAAGGTGCCCGGAGGGCTACGTGTAGAACGGCTCGTTCCTCGCTCACGTTGATCTTCTGACCGGTGAACATCGACTCGATCCGCGCGGCCAAGCCGCAGTCGTCGGCCAGCCGAACGAGGAGCCGGAGCGTTTCATCGGTAACGCGATGCTTGGAGTAGTCGAGGTAGATCCCCGCGGCTTCGGCCGTCAGCCGCTGGCCCCGCTGTGGATCATCGGCAAAGATCTGCCTCAGGTGCACATCCTGGATACTGCGGTGGTGGTGTTGCAACGCCTTCCACGCCGGTCGCTCGGTCAGCGGTTCGGGCCGAGCCGCGCTCTTCGCGGTCATCGTTTTCCCCCGGCCGGATTCGGTTGCGACAGCGTGGCCCGCTTCGCGTCCAGGCACTCGAGGAGGTCCTTCCATGACTTGACGAAGGACTCGGCGCCCTCGCGCTGGAGCCGGGCCGCAAGCGCAGTGTCGTCCACACCGGCCCCCGCGAACTGGGCGAGCACCGTTTCGGCGTCGCCGCCATCGACCGGCAGCGCCCCGCTCAAATGGCCATGGTCGGCGAAGGCCGCGAGGGTTTTCTCGGGCAGTGTATTGATGGTATCGGGGGCCGCCAGGGCCTCGACGTAGAGTGTGTCCGGCGCATCGGGGTCCTTCGTCCCGGTGCTGGCCCACAGCAGCCGCTGCGGCCGGGCGCCGGCGGCCGCGAGGCCGCGCCATCGCGGCGAGCTGAGCACACCGCGGTACTCTCGGTAGGCGCGCCGGGCCTCTGCGATGCCGAGTCGATTGCGGAGCGCCGGCGGCACGGTGTCGTGCACCGCCACGTCCCAACGGCTGACGAAGATCGAGGCCACGGAATCGATCTTGGGATCGAGCCCCGCCGCGATGCGTCGTTCGATGCCGCGCATGTACGCGCCGGCCGCCGCCGTGTACTGCGCGGCGGAAAACAGCAGCGTGACGTTGACGGGGACGCCCGCGAAGATCGACGCCTCGATGGCCGGAAGGCCCTCGGGCGTGCCGGGAATCTTGATGAAGAGATTGGGACGCTGTGCCCGGCCGTGGAGCTCGGCCGCCGCCCGAATGGTGGCGGCCGTATCGTTGGCCAGAACCGGCGACACCTCCAGCGACACCCAGCCGTCCACGCCGCCGGTACGATCGTGGACCGGGCGGAAGAGATCGGCGGCGCGCACCAGGTCCTCGATGGCCAGCTCGAAGAACAGCGTCTCACCCGATTTGCCCTCGGCGGCCTTCCGGCGAATCGCCCCGTCATAGAAGTCATTCTTCTTGATGGCGTGATCGAAGATCGTCGGATTCGAGGTCAGGCCGGTCACCGACAACTCGCTGATGTAGCGCTGCAGCGTGCCGTCGTCCAGGATGCCGCGGGTAATGTTGTCGAGCCAGAGGCTCTGACCGAGATCGTGCAGCTGTCGGGTTGCCTTCATCGTAGCTCCTTCCGGGTCTTCGCCGGTTTTTCAGTCCATGAACCGCCCGATAGTGCAGACCCCAATCAGCTCGCGAGCAGCTTCCGAGTCGCCGCCAGCTCCCGGCGGCGCTTCGCGGTGACTTTGGGATAGGCCATCTCGAGATCATTAAGGGTGTCGAGGACAATCTCGGACACGATCAACCTGGCATTGTCCTTGTCGTCGGCGGGCACGACGTACCAGGGCGCGTGGTGGGTGCTGGTCGCCTTCAGGCACGCTTCATACGCTTCCATATAGCGATCCCAATAGCTTCGCTCGTGAACATCAGAGAGGCTGAACTTCCAGTTCTTGTCCGCCTCGTCGATCCGGTCGAGAAATCGCTTGCGCTGTTCATCCTTCGACATGTGAAGAAAGACCTTGACTATCCGGGTCCCGTTGCGGTGCAGATGTGCCTCCAGATCCACGATCGACCGATATCGCTCCGCCCAGATCGAGCTCTCATCGACCAGCTCGGCCGGCAGCCTTTGGGCGCGGAGAAGCTCCGGATGCACCCGGACGACGAGTACCTCTTCATAGTAGGAACGATTGAAGATGCCAATGCGCCCGCGCTCCGGCAGACGACGGGTCGTGCGCCACAAGAAATCGTGGTCGAGCTCCTCAGCACTCGGCTGTTTGAAACTAAACACCTGGCAGCCTTGCGGATTGACCCCGGACATGACGTGCCGGATGGCGCCGTCCTTACCGGCCGAGTCCATCCCCTGAAGGATCAGCAGCAACGCATAGCGGTCGGACGCGTAGTGAAGGCGTTGCAGCGAGCTCAGCTCCTCCACCTGTTCCTCGAGGAGTTTGTGGTATTTCTTCTTCGACTTGTACGCCCGCTTCACCAGCGTCGGCCACTGTGCGAGGTCGACTTTCTCCCCAGGAGGCACCCGAAAGTCCTTTGAGTTGATCCTCATTGCCATGCCTTTGCGAATACCTCGT
>JBDTOH010000559.1:0-3984 GCA_039933355.1 Gemmatimonadota bacterium
CCCCGTGTCACGATCCCACAACCCACCCGCAAACCCAAACGGCTGGAACCCAGGGTTCGTGTCGGAAACCACGTTCCCGAATTCGTCGTACTCGATCTGCTCTTCGACGGCTCCCGTGCTTGCATTCAACACCAGCCGGGGCGAGCCGAGATGGTCCGTGATCACGCGGTAGGTAGCGTCTCCCTTGATGATCAGGTCGGGCACGTTGGGGCGGGTGGCGTAAATGAAGCGGGCGATGACGTTGCCCTGGCTGTCCAGTTCGGCGGCGGGGGAGAGCGCTCCGGAGTAAATCCAGCGCTGGACCAGGACGCCGTCGGCTTTTCTGCCGATGCGGCGGTTCTGGGCGTCGATCACGTATTCGATGGTTTTGCCGTCCGGCAGGACCACTTTCAGCAGGTTGCCCAGTTCGTCGTAGTCGAAGGTGGTGGTGCCGTGGGGGTCGGTCTTCGTTCGAAGCTCGCCGTTGGCCGTGTAGCCGTAGAGCACTTCGTTGTAGGTCAGCAGGCGGTCCTGGTCGTCGACGGTGGCGCTCTCCGCGCCGTCCACTCCGGTTTTCGTGAGGCGGTTGCCGTTCTCGTCGTAGGTGTAGTGCGCCGTCAGCGCCCCGTCGGTCCGGACCTCGGACAACCGTCCCGCATCGTCGTAGTGGTAGATCCGGGTGACGGTCGTCCCGGCCACGGTCTCCGCCCGTTCTGTGATGCGTCCAACGTCGTCCCTCAGGTACTGCTCGGCGAAGAGGGGATTGCCGGCGTACGAGGCGGCATACGAGGCCGGCGCTCCGAAGCTGTCGTACGACCAGGTGTCGGCGACTCCGCCGGCGGTCGTGCCGGTGAGCATTCCGTTGTCGGGCCGGCGCTGGAGGTTGAGCGCCCCGGCGCTCAGCAGGAGGTCGTCGCTGTCGAACGCATACGCAACCGGCTGGCAGGCCGCCGTGGTCGTGGCCGTACACGCGATCGCCTCATTCGTGATCCGGAAGCTGTTGTCGTACTGCCAGGAGATGCTCCCCGCGACCGCCCCTGTCCATGCCGCTCCGGTCAGCAGCGATCCGTCGTACGAGTAGGTGACGGAGTTCCCCTCGGGACTCTGGACGTCGTGGACCCGGCCGCTGGAGTCGTACGAGGACGCATAGATTCCCCGGCCGATGGTGACCGTCGAGGCCCGCCCGGCGCTGTCGTATCCAACCACCACGCTCTTCGAGTCGGGACGGATCATCCGCGTGACCTGACGGTCTTTGTTGTACTCGTAGAACGTCGCTCCGCCGTTCGCGACCGCGGGCGGGGTGTAGCTTTCGGTGAGGTGAACCGGCGTAAATCCGAAGTTGTGTTGCGGACGCGACGGCGGCTGGACCGAGGTCAGGTTACCGTTGGCGTCGTAGGTGAAGTCGATGAAGCGTCCGGTGGCCAGGAAGGTCTGACGGGTGACCCGATCGGCGTTGTCGTAGGTGAAGCTCACCGAGCGTTGCAGCGGATCGGTCACCGTCGCCAGGCGACTGCGGCTGTCGTATCCGAACGTGGTCATGCGCGAGCCCTGGGCGCTCGTCATGAGCCGCCCGCGACCATCATAGTCAAAGCCGGACGGCTGGATCCCCGGCACCGACACGCTGACGGGCCGATCGGCCGCATCGAACGTGGTCACACTGGCCCGTCCCATCGCCGAGGTGCTGGTCAGCGTTCGTGAGGCAACGTCCAACGTGCTGGTGAACTGGCGGGAGTTGAGCCGCAGCTTCCATTGCACGCTCTCCAGTGGGGAGTTGCTGTCGTTCGGATTGCTGCGCGTCTCGGTCCGGGAGGTCTCCGCGCTCATGGTCAGGCCGCTCGGAGCCCGGATGGTTCCACTGCCCATGGGCGACTGCATGCCGAAGCGCGGATCGGGACTCTCCGCGGCCAGGGCGGTCACTCCGCCCGGGAGGAGCGTGTTGGTTACGCCGGCGGTGTTGCGCGCCGAGGCCACCGTCTGTCCGGAGGCGTTCGTGTCGGAACGGTTCACGGTGCCGTTGCCGAGGTTCGCGACCGAGTAGGCGTGCGTGCGATTCTCTCCGCTGGTCGTGGTGACCGAATACGCCTCATCGTTGCCCGAGCGCGCCAGCACCACCTGGCCGCCCGCGGCGTCGGCATCGCGGATCAGCCTTCCGTTCACATCGTAGGTGAAAGTGCTGCTGTGCAGGCTCGGATCGGTGAAGGTGTGCAGCAAGCCGCCCGGCCAGTAGGTGAAATGCATCGCCTCGCCGGCGGGATTGGCGATCTCCGACAGATAGCCGCTGCCGTTGACCGTCATCAGCGACCGCTGCCCTCCGGGCGCCACGATGGCGGTCGGTGTGCCGGAGCCGTCCCGCTCGATGGTGGTGATCTCTCCGTCCCGGTCGATGATCCGGATCAGGCGGTTCCCCGAGTCGTACTCGAACCGGTAGTGCATCACCCCGGTCACCGCGTCACGCGTCTGGAGATGGCGCCCTTCGTCGTTGAAGACATATTCCTCGCTGGCATCCGCGGAGGGGACGACGATATCGGTCGGGCCGAGGCCGGGGAGCGAGGGGCCGATCCGCCGAACCCGCGAGGTCGAGTACTCGAGAATGTAGCGCGCGCCATCGGGACCGACGGCCACATCGCGCACCGACCCGATCGAGCTTCCCAGCGCCAGGGCTCCGTCGCGCGAATCCCCGCCTCCTCCGGCAAAGGCGCGGGTCACTCCGTGGGGATCGGTGAGCTTCTTCCCCGAGGAGACTCTTTCCTGCTCGTCTACCGCGAGCGGCGAGGCCTCTCCCTCGAAATCGGTGCTGAACGAACCGTCGCTCGGTCCGAAGTTGTCGATGATGCCCTCCGGCGTGATGCGTCGCGGGACGTCCTGTGGTCCCGCCAGATAGATGTTGCCGGACGGTCCGCTGGCGACCGCGGTCAGTCTGCGGAGGTCCGCTTCGACAGCGCGTCCCCCACTCGGTGGAGGCGTGTTCCGGTTCGATGTGCCGCCACCGGCAATCGTGGTCACGCGACCCGCGGTGCTGATGCGCCGCAGTTTCGAGCCCGACGACGACGAGGTGTCCACCACCAGCAGGCTGCCGTCGCGCGCCACCGCCATGCCCCGAATGGAGAAGCTGGCCTGTCGCGCATCGCCGTCGTCGCCGGCCCCTCCGAACCGTCCCGAACCGGCCACGGTGGTGATGCTTTCTCCCGACAGCCGGCGAACGCGCGACCCTTCGCTCAGAAAGAGAGAGCCGTCCGATGCGACGGCGATGTCCCGTGGCGCGACCGGAACGTCGGTGGCAGTGCCATCGACCAAACCGTCGCGGCCGTTCTCGACGCCACCCGGCAGGCCGTTTCCGGCCACGGTCCGGATGATGCCATCGCGATCGACCCGGCGCACGCGCTTGTCTTCCGCGATGTACAGCGTTCCGTCCGGCGCTACGGCGATGGCACGCGGAGACTCCAGAGTGGCCGCGGTCGCCCGCCCGCCGTCGCCGCTGCTCCCGCAGCACCCTCCGATTCCCGCCACGGTCTGCACGACCGGACCGATGGCCTCGGCCGTACGATGAGCGCCGCTCCCCATGTGCAGAACCCTGCGCACCGGGTCATAGGCGTGATGGACGCTCAGACTCCAGCCGCCCAGGCCTGCGCCTGTGGTCTGCCAGTTTCCCAGCGGCACCTGCCAGCTCACCGTGCGGGTCACTTCGAACGCGGACAGCGGCGGGGCAGGCAGGCCGATATCGGCCCGGTCTTTCGAGTAGTCCGCAAAGGAGTAGCTCTGGCCGCCGGGGAACTGGTAGATCCCGTCGTAGTAGTACGCCAGAGTGATGTCGGCCAGCATCGCTCCCTGAACCGGGCGGTTGTAACCGTCGCGTCCATCCCATTCGACCCCGAACGTTTGATTGGCGCCATTCCCGGTCACGTGCTCGTAGGTACGGCCGTCGATGGAGACGGTGGCCTGGATCCGCTTGGCGCCTTCCGGCGCGGACGGTCCGGTCAGAGGAATGACCACACCGTAGCCGGGCCG
>JBDTOH010000560.1:0-3972 GCA_039933355.1 Gemmatimonadota bacterium
CCGCCCCGCTCTGGAGATGCTATTGCATGCCCAAATTCCTGATCGAAGGCGAGCACGATCCGACCACCGCCGAGTGCAATCGCACGATCGCGCTGTGCCTCCGCACCGGGTCGCATTTTCTGACGCACGCCGACTGGGGCTGCAAGGACGGCGTCCACAAGGCCTGGTTCCCGCCGAGGTCGCGAAGCCCTGGCCATCGAGGTGAGTACGTCGCTGCCGAGTCGGCGCGTCGCCGCGGTCCTCGACCAACTCGTGACGCTGCACGGGCGCCCGCGGGCCCTCCGACTCGACAACGGGCCGGAATTCATGGCGGAGCCGCTCGCCACGTGGTGCGCGGCGCAGGGCGTCACATTGCAGCACGTTCAACCGGGCAAACCGAATCAGAACGCGTACATCGAACGCCTCGACTACAGGGCCGATCCGTAGAACCTCCCGCAGGTCTAACCAAGCCGTGGCCCGGTGCCGGGTATGCCAACTTCGGCGGCGGCGACTACGGCAGCACCTATCACGAGCGGGGCGAGGTTTACGACTTCATCAAAGCGCGAGGAATCACCGGATTCGCGTCGGTGTCCGGTGACCGTCACAGTTTTGGGCGGGTTTGGCCGCTAAGGCGCTCCCTCCAGACGAGTTCGATCCGGTGGGGATCGCGTTCGTCACGGGCTCGGTCTCGGCGCCCGGCTTCGTGGAAGCCATGGAGCCCAACCTGCCGGCCGGCCATCCGCTCCGCCCACTCGTGTTTGCGGACCGACCCGGCTCGCCTAACCCGGAGCCGACCGTCAATCTGCTCTTGCGCCATGGCGTGAAGGCGTGTCTCGAATATCAGAAGACCGGCAGCATCGAGCGCGCGCGGGCCGAGTCGAATCCGGATCTCTCGTCGCATCTCTCGTTCGTCGACCTGGGTGGCCATGGTTACGCGACCGTTCGTGCGAGCAGCGAGGTGTTCGAGACCGAGTTCGTCTGCATCCCTCGGCCACTCGAACGGAGCGATCGGGCGGACGGTGCTCCGCTCGTGTATCGCGTCACCCATCGAGCCGCTATGTGGGGTAGGGGACAGTCTCCGGCCCTGACGCAGCGCGTGGTTGAAGGGAATCCCGTGTTTTCGCTCTGAGGCGGGAACGATGCACTCGAGGACCAGCAGTCGATCTACAAACCTGTGATATTCGGTGACTTCCCGGCGCCGACAAGGAGAAGACCTCTTGAGTCCGAATCGCAACGGCCGCCGCACCTCTCTTGCCCTTGCCGCACTTGTAGCCATTGTCGTCGCGTGCCAAGGCTCGCCTTCAGCGCCCGCCGCGCTCACTCCGGCCCACCGCGCTGCGCTCGAGGATACCTTGAGAACCTTCGTGAGCACGCTGCTCGCCGCGGAGAATGCGCTCAACGCCGAGCGGGCGTCGGATCTGAGCGACGACCAGGAACCCGCCCTCACCGTGCTCGGCCACGACGAAATCACGATGACACGAGACTCTTTGCGCCGGATTCTCACCGGTGCGTACGCCGCGGTCGACAGCAATGTCCAAGCCTTCGACGGCGTCAGAGCCAGAGTCCTCACCGCCGATGTCGGGACCATCGTCGCGCACGGGCGCTCGCGGGTTCGGCTCAAGGACGGCACGGTGATGCGGGAGCGGAGTACCGGCACGTTCGTCGTCATGAGACGCCCCGGAGGCTGGAAGATCGTCCAGTCGCACATCACCGCCGAGCCGGACAGTGCCGGCCCGAAGAAGTGACCCCTCGGCTCCGACCCGCCGTTCGCAGACGGCGTTACAGTTTTCGGCGCAGCACATCCTTGATCGCGGTGTTCTCGACGGCCAACTCGGCATCCAGCCGCTTGAGCTTGGCACTCTCCGCTTCCAGCTCTTTCAGCCGACGCAGCTCCCGTACCGACGTGCCACCGTACTTCGACTTCCAGATGAAAAGGTGGGCCGACTGATCCCGTGCTTCCGGAGAACCTCCGCGACGGGGCAGCCCCGCCTCGGCTTCCTGCAACACCACGACGATCTGTGCCTCAGTAAACCTCGACTTCCTCATCACCCTCCTTCGGGCTACGAGAACGTCTAACTTTCCGCGTATCCGCAGGGGTAAGACTACGGTTTGCGTTTGGTGTGTTGAACCGTACCCTTTCTCCCAGGGTTTTGCGAATGCCGCAGTTGCGCCGTCCGTTGGTTCGACATCCGGTGACAGTGTTCGCCGTGCTCGCCTGCCTGTTCGCCTGGAGCTTCACCCTGGCCCATGCGGCCGGGCTGCCGGTCGAGTCGGGCCAGTTCCCCCTCGGGCCCATCATCGCCGCGGCCGCGGTCTCCGCCGCATTGGGACGATCCGGCTTGCGGGAATGGGGCGGTCGTCTCGCCCGCCTCAGGACGTCTCCCGGCTGGTATCTGTTCGCCTTCCTTGCCCCGATCGTGATCATCACGGCTTCGGTGCTGATCAATGCCCGATTCGGCACACCGCTGCCGACGGCGGCTCAGCTGGCGGCCTGGCCCGACCTCGGCGGCGCCTGGCTCGGTATCTTGATCGCGATCGGGATCGGCGAGGAGGCCGGATGGACGGCGTTCGCCGCGCCGCGTCTCCTCTCGCAAGGCGGCATGGTGCGAGCCTGGCTCATCTTGGCCACGATCCGGACCATCTGGCACCTTCCGCTCATGCTGTCCGGGGAGCTCACCCTCGCTCTCGGAATCGGCGGTAACTTCGCGTTCCAATTCATCGTCCTCTGGCTGTATCGCCGCACCGGGGTCTGGTTCCTCGCGGCGATCTGGCACACCACCCTCAACGTCGTCAGCGGCCAGTTCTTGTTCCGGATGGTGAGCGGCGCGGATCAGCAACGGCTCGGACTCATCATGGTGGCTGGGTACATCCTGGTTGCGATCGTCTTGGCCGCAGTAGGGCGGAGCTTCCATCCCGCGACCACCGACCCGCCGGGCTCCGCCGTCGCCACGTGATCGATCGTTAGGTCGACGTTCCCCGAGAACCGGTCGACCAGCCCCCAGGCCTTGGAGAGTGAGGTGCCGCCCCTTGAACGTGAGATGTGGTCCGAGCTCCGGATGAACGACCAACTCGCGCAATGCGAGGCATACCCAAAAGTCCTTCGCTACACTGGCGGTAGGAAGACCGTGGACCCTCGGGGTCCTGTCGAGAGCTTCACGGCGCTCGCGGGATGACAGCGCGAGAAACGCTTCGACCGCGCTCGCCCTTTCCGGAGGCGATCTGGCGCATGATGTCCGCAATCCAGGCTGGCGCGAGGTGAGCGTCCGCGCGAAGCTGTTTCCGCTCGGTAGGACCCATACGCCGACGGAGGGTGGCGACGGTTGTATTGTCGACCTGTGCCTTCCCGAGGTATCGGAGCGCCTGAATGGTGAGCCCGCTGACCTTCCCGGCTGTGGCCATGTTCTTGGGGGTCGTCCGCTTGAGGACGATCTCCTGCATTCCGATGCGAATGTGCCGCGTGGGTCCGTCGGTCAGATAGACCAGGCGAAGGGGTACCTGAGTGGAGAGTCCGAGGAGGTTGGCGGCGTAGGCTCCTGACGGCTGTCTTCGCAGCCGGTGCTTTGCCGCCAGCGCCGCGATGACAGCGTCAGCGCCTGGTGTCAGCTCGCCCAGTATCGGGTGCGTTCGGGGAATGTGGTAGAGACCGCGCGACAGTCGCCGAGTGACTCCCTGGACGGTGAGGCGGTGGAGCGCAATATCAATGGCGCGCCGACTGCCGATCGAGGCGAAGTCGGACGGCGCCAGGAGCGTGAGCGAATCTGCGTTTCGCTTCCTGCGAAGCTTGGCGCGGATGCGCTGCTCGACGCTTGTGGGCGATGTTGGTCTGGGCATTATGTAAGAAAACCTAGTCAGTCTTTCTTACGGAACAAACTCCCTCACCTCCGAGGAAGGCGGAGCGGCTCACTCCACTGCCCAGGGGAAATGATCGACATCGCGATCAGCGTAGCGGTCGGTATCATCGCGACCCACACCAAACCCAGTCGTCCCACGAGC
>JBDTOH010000561.1:0-3970 GCA_039933355.1 Gemmatimonadota bacterium
CGGACGTCTTTGGCATTTCGGTTCGGTTTAGGTTGCGAACCCGTACAGATCCACCCTTGAACAATACCCCGCCGAGGATGAGCCGCCAGCGCCGACTCGGAGTGTCGGCTCCCGGTATATTCATTGATGGCTGGTTCGGGTGATGGTATCTCGCGGTCCCCGGTTCTCCTATTGGCGCGATGGGTCTTGCGGGAGTGGGCCGGCGCCTGCCCGAGGAGGCGCGGTCTCGCCGGGTTGGTCGCGTCGACTCTGATGATTGGCTGTCGCGCGACGGAGACCACCGCGCCCGCCACCTCCGTCCCCCAGTTCGAACAGCATCTCGAAGATCTCAGGGCCGGCTCGCACATCCCCGCGATCACGGCCGTCATCGCGCACGGCCAGGCGATCGTATGGGCCAGAGGCTTCGGGATTGCCGACCTCGCAACCCAGCGTGCCGCGGCCGACACGACGGTCTATCACCTCGCCTCATTGACCAAGCCGTTCGCGTCGACCGTGATCATGCAGCTCGTCGAGGAGGGAAAGCTGGGGCTCGACGATCCGGTCTCCCTCTACGGCATCAACCTCGGCACCGCCGCCGGCGAGATTCGCGTTAGGCATCTCTTGAGCCATACGTCCGAAGGGACGCCCGGAACCAAGTTTATCTACAACGGGGACCGGTTCGGCCTCTTGGACTCGGTGATCGCGCGGGGTGCCGGGAAGCCGTTCGCGACGGTCCTCTACGAACGAATCATCGCGCCGATCGGACTGCTTCGCACCGCTCCCAATCCACTGACGCCGTCCTTTGACGTCACCGGTTTGAACAAGGCGGTCTTCGTGTCGAATCTGGCCCGCGGATATACCTATGGGAGCAATGGCAACGCCCTGACGGCGTATCCGACGTACTTCGGCACCGCCGCCGGGCTCACGGCCTCGGCGCTCGACGTCGCGACTTTCTCGATGGCGATGGACCGCGACGCGTTGCTGCGCCCAGAGACGAAAGCTCTCGCCTACAAGCCGTAGTCACCCCGGCGGGCGATACGCTCCCGTATGCGCTCGGATGGTTCTCCACGCGATACAAGGGTGTGCGTGTGATCTGGCACTACGGGTTGTGGACAGCGAACTCGTCGCTGATCATCAAGGTGCCGGAGCGCGAGCTGACGTTCGTGGTGCTGGCGAATTCGGACGCGCTCTCGCAGCCATACCAGCTCGGAGCGGGCAAGCTCGAGTCGTCGCCGTGGGCGCGGGAGTTCCTCGATGCGTTCGTTATCGGCGGGGTTGCGCTGCCGGCGGGACGCTAGCTGGCGGAGTGCTGGCCGATCTAGTGCGCCTCGACGCAGCCGCTGACCAACATCGCCAGCACCGGAAAAGTCTGGACGGTAGGACAAGGCGGAAAGCTGCTGGATCGAACGGCGTTCGACCGGCTGCTCGCGGACGCGGAAGCGCTGCCGCGGCAATGAATCGTTGCCCGACATACGAGCCAGATGCAAGAGCGGTTCACCGGCGTCGCTCGATGGATGCCGTCATCGCTTTGCGGCCCCTGCGGGTGTATTGCTTCGAGCTGTGAGCTCCGGCATCGTTCTTACCACGGCGACGAAGCTGTGCTGGGAAGCTCGGTTCAGATACTCGTCGAAAAAGCCTCGTAGCGTCGTGGTGATGACGATCCAGCCCCGGTGGGGATCGATGATCTTTCCTCCGAACCTCGAGATGGCGGATGGCATCACGAAGGGCGCGTCGCTGAAGCTGAAGTGGCCGGTGCCCGCCACCGATACGATGTGAAACGGTTGCTGCGCACGGGCTGCCACCGAATCGATCGCCTTGCTTCCGCCTGCCCCTCGCTTTTCCCACTGCTCCCGCGTGAGGCCGCGCCGGGCAAAATCGGCGTCGCTGTAGATCGGCTGTTCGCGAAGCATCAGCGTGGGCCGCTTCAGGTGCCCGGTGACGAACTCGGCCATCGGTTCGTTGGCCGGCGTGGCAAATCCTCCGTCCATATCGACGCAGGCGCGGAAGCGTCGATCTCGCTGGCAGGTTTCCAGCGCAACTAGGCCGCCGCTCGAGTGCCCGGCCGCGCCCACCCGAGCCCAATCGATTGCGGCCGCCACCTCGCGGCCCACGCCGCTGGTGGCGAGATGGTCGAGCGCGAAGGAGATGTCTTGCGACCAGTCGGTGACCGCAGTCCGCATGACCGCGGCATCCTCGAGACGAGAGGTCGTGTCCGAAACCACCCGGCCATCGGGCAACGCCATGAAGCCCGCCAGCGGGTTCTCGACCGCGGCCACGATGTACCCCTGGCTTGCCAATTCCTCGGCAATGGTCGTGTAATTCGCGCGGATGACACCGAGCCCCACCGAAAGAGTCACAAGCGGGTGCTTGCCAGGTGATACAGGCGCATCGAGCCGCGCATGCGTGTCGATCGCAGCCCAGGCAGCCAGTGAGACCGGGTCGATCCCGTAGTACTGAGTCTTGACCAGAGCCTCGGACAACCCCGGCTCGATCAAGTACCGAGCGGCCCCCGCGCCGCCCTTGTCGGTGCGCGGATACCAGAGTTGGACAATGATCGGCCGGCCTCGCGGCAACTGCGGGTCGATTCGAGCGGAATGGTTCAAATAGAGAATCGCCGTACCGATGGCGTGGACGCCGGTAGGGCGGGGCAACGGGGCGATCGCTTCGGGACCGGTCTGGGCGGCGACCATCGAGACCAGGATGGTAAGGGGCCCGGCGAGCAGGCCCGCGGCTCGGGTCATTGCAGGCATGGACACGTTGGGGGCCGGTAGAGGCGCAGACCGGAAATTCGAGCCATAGATGATCTATACGTAGATAAGCTATGTATCGTTTCATCTCTTGGCTGCTAAGGGTCGGGAACCCTTCCCCGCAGATGAAATCGTGGTAGACGCCGCGGCCCTAGGGCGGCTCCCGCGAGTTAGAGTGGCGCCTTCAGGGGCCAACGAGTGACACCCAGTAAGAACGCGATAACATTGAACCGGCGCGGTGGACCGATGGTTCGCTGCCACGCCGCTCGCTGATCCCGAGCCTTGGACCCCCACCCCGCGCCCAGAATATGCCCGTGCTCCGCGCCATCATCTCCGAGCTTCGAGCCCGCCACGGCGCACCGACGATCCGCGCGGAGAAGGACCCGTGGCAGATCATCGCGCGGGACAACGTGATGTATCTCGTCGACGATGAGCGGCGCGACGCCGCGTACCGTGATCTGCTGAAGCGCGTGGGTAAGAAGCCGGCGGACGTGCTCGCGGCGCGGCGCGATCTCCTGCTCGAGGTCTGCGGCGGAACGAGCGGTTTCGCGGTACAGTGCGCCGACAAGCTCCGGATCGCCGCCGAGCTTGCCGAGGGGGAGTTCGACGGAGATCTACGCGGTGCGCTGGCCTTGCCGCCCAACGAGGCGAAGCGCGCTCTCATGCGTTTCCCGGGCGTGGGCGAGCCCGGCGCGGAAAAAATTATGCTGTTCACCCGGACCCATCCCTACCTCGCGCTCGATTCCAACGGGCTCCGCGTCCTTCGACGGCTCGGCTTCGGTGAAGTGAAGAAGAGCTACACCGCGATATATCGGGCGGTGCAGGCGGACGCGGAGCGAACGATCGACGACGACTGCGACGCGCGTATGGAGGCCTACGTGCTGCTCCGCCGGCACGGCCAGGAAGTCTGCCGGCGGACCCGCGCAAACCGCGACGAATGCCCGGTGCGAACGCAGTGCGCGGCCGAGCCGTCGGAGTGGTAAATAGGGTCCTGACCTGCGGCGAAGTCGAACGTTAAATCCAAGGAGATCAAGGGGTTCCGCAATCTCCTGCCATCCTCCGCTTGCTGCGACGGTAGCGTGTCGTTGCGCCCCTCCCCTTCCGAACCGGGAAAAGGCAGTACTTTTCCGTCAGCTATTTATGGGCCCCTACGCATTGAGTCTCGCGATCGGAGCGACCGGCATGGTCGTCATGGCGGCGCGCGGGCTCGGCCACCATATCGGCGGGGCCCACGAAGGCGGCGA
>JBDTOH010000562.1:0-3970 GCA_039933355.1 Gemmatimonadota bacterium
TTCGGTGGTACAACGATCACCGGCTCCATTCGACGCTGGGGTACTGCAGCCCCGCCTCGTTCGAAGCGCAGCTCACCGCTGCTTAGCCACGTGTCCACGGAATCGGGGCAACACCACGTTACGTAACGTCTTAACGTCTTAACGTCTTACCGTCTTACCGTCTTACCGTCTTACCGTCTTACCGTCTTACCGTCTTACCGACTTACCGACTTACCGACTTGCCGCCCTCCGTGCCTTGCGCTTTCCCGATCAAAAACGGAGCTTCCGATTCCCTCACCCACCAAGCCAATGCGCCTATTCCGCTTTGCTCCGGTCGCCCTCGGTTTCGGCATCCTCGCGTGTGGGCCCGCGAAGAGTACGACCACCACCACGCCGCCCGGGAATCGGGTTTCGGAGTTCGGCCGCTACGAAGGGTATAGCGACTCCCTCTACTCGGAATGGGTTCGAACCTCCGAGTACGTCACCGTGCGCGACGGCGTCAAGCTCGCGGTCGACATCATCCGTCCGGCGGTGAACGGCGTCGCCGTCGACAAGAAGCTGCCGGTCGTCTGGACTCACTCGCGGTATCACCGGACCTCTCTGGCCGGGGCCGGGGCGCGGACCATGACCGCGAGCCACGATCTCAGCGCCGTCCGCCAGGGAGCCCACCCGAAGGTCAAGACCAGCGACTTCACGACCCCGGATTCGACCGGCAAGATCCCGTTCGCGGACGCGCCCTCGATCGTCGACCGCGACCGCGCTCTCCAGCGTCTGATCAAGCACGGGTACGTGATCGTGTCGGTCCAGGTCCGCGGCGGCGGCTCCTCGTTCGGCCGGTACGAGGGCCTGTTCTCGCCTAACGAGACGCAGGACGCCTACGACGTGATGGAGTGGCTGACCAAGCAGCCGTGGTGCGACGGGAATCTCGGCATGGAAGGCGGCTCCTATCTCGGGATCACCCAGTACATGGCCGCGAGCACCCGCCATCCCGCGCTCAAGGCCATCTTCCCGACCGTGGCCGCGTTCACCATGTACGACATGGTCTACCCCGGCGGGGTGTATCGGGAGAACATGACCCACCATTGGGGCGTCTCGACCCGGAATCTCGACCTCGACTTTCCCGAGCCGCCGGTCCAAGGCGACTCGACCGGAAAGCTCCGGGCTCAAGCGCTGGCACAGCACGCCAACACCTGGAACCTGATCGACGAGTATCGGGCCGCCCCCTTCCGCGACCACGACTCACCGAGTTTCGCGTACAGCCGGTTCGAGCCGGCGATGCGGCTCGCGGCGATGAACCAGTCCGGCGTCGCGGCGTACCACTGGGGCGGCTGGTACGACATCTTCGCGAAGGACGAGATGCTCTGGCTGACCAACTGGACCGGACCCGACCGGGTCACGATGGGACCGTGGTCTCACGCGTTTCCCGACAGCCTGATCGGCGCCGAGCAGGCTCGGCTGGTCGGGCCAGAGCAGCACCGGTGGTTCGACCGCTGGCTCAAGGGGATCAAGAACGGCATCGATACCGAGCCGCCGGTTCGGTACGCGCTACTCAACGATCCCGGAAGCTGGACTTGGAAGACCGCCGATCAATGGCCGCCGAAGGGAGTCGAAACCGTCGCCTATTACTTCGCGGCCGGCCCGTCCGGCAGCGTGGCCTCGGTGAACGACGGCCTCCTCGCGACCGAGAAGCCGGCCGCGGCGGGGCAGGACAAATGGACGGTCGACCTGACGACGACGACCGGCCCCGCGAGCCGGTGGAACAACGCGGTCGGCCAGGGACGGATGATCTATCCCGATCTCGCGCCGAACGACGCCAAAGCGGCCACCTACACGACACCCGTTCTGACGGCGGATCTCGCGATCGTCGGGCATCCGGTGCTCCGGCTCTACGTGACGTCGGACCAGCCCGACGGCGATTTCCAGGCGATCCTGTCCGAAGTAGACGACAAGGGGTTCTCGCGGTACGTCACCGAAGGGATGCTCCGCGCTTCGCACCGCGACACCACTACCGCCCCATGGAACAACCTCGGCTTACCATGGCACAGGGGCTACGCGGCCGACAAGAAGCCGATGGTACCGGGGCAAGTGGCCGAGCTCGACTTTGACCTCCTCCCCACCGCCACGGTGTTCAACGCGGGTCACCGCCTCCGCCTCACGATCACCGGCGCGGACACCGACAACACCGAGAAGCCGCCGGTGCGGGGCCGGCCGACGATTCAGATCTACCGTGGCGCGGACCATGCCTCGGAGATCATGCTGCCCGTGATGCGGTGAGCGAACGAAGCCCCGGAGGGTGAGCGAACCTGGCCCGATCGCACCGGAAAAGGAACGAGGCCTCGCCCGCGAGCTCGGCGCGTGGGATGTTGCGGCGATCACGGCGGGTACCATCCTGGGCTCCGCGCTTTTCATCGCCGCGGCCTTCGTTCCTCGTGCGGTACCTCAGCCGACGGTGGTCCTCGTCCTGTGGGTCGTCGGGGGATTGCTCTCCATCGCCGGCGCCCTGACCTACGCCGAGCTGGGAACCATGTTCCCGGAGGCGGGTGGGCAGTATCACTATCTCAAGCAGGCCTTCGGTCCGCTGTGGGGGTTCCTGTTCGGGTGGACCGCGCTGCTCGTGTCCCAGTCCGGATCGGTCGCCTTTCTCGGTGTAGCGTTCGGCGAGTACCTGGGAGCGTTCGCGCCCTTTTTCTCCACGAAACACCTGCTCGCGTCGGTCTCCATCGGCGGCTGGACGTGGGCGCCGAACACCGTGCAGGCGGCCGGAGTTGCGGCGATCGCCGCGCTGACGGCGGTCAACTATTTCGGGGTCCGACAGGGGGCCCGGGTCCAGAACCTGCTCACGCTCATCAAGGTACTGTCCGTGGTCGGCCTCATCGTAGCCGGCCTAACGGTGCGGGCCAAAGTGTCGCCGGATTGGACCGCTCCCCTTCCCACGGTCAATCTCGTCGCAACGATGGGGCTCGGTCTCTTGGCCGTGCTCGGCGTGTACGACGGATGGTATCAGGCCACGATGTCCGGCGGCGAGGTCCGCCGGCCCGAACGCAACCTTCCGCTCGGGATGATCGGGGGGACCGTTCTGATCGCCGTTCTGTATCTGCTCGCCAACCTGGTGTACCTCAGAGCCCTCCCGATCGCCGACCTCGCCACGTCGCCCCGAATCGGGGAGAACGCGGCCACCGCGCTGCTTGGCCCAGGCGCGGGCCGCTTGATGGCGGCGGCCGTGCTGATCTCGACGCTCGGGTGTCTTTCGTCCACGATTCTGCCCGCTTCGCGGCTCGGGCTCCCCATGGCGCAGGACGGCTTGTTCTTCCGGCAGCTCGCGCGAATCCATCCGAAATATCGGACGCCGGGCGCAAGCATCGTCGTGCTCGGAGTGTGGTCCAGTCTGCTGACCCTGTCCGGCACGTACGAGCAGCTCTTCAACTACTCGATCTTCTCGATCTTTCTCTTTCACACCGCGACCGGAATCGCAGTCTTCGCGCTCCGGCGGAGCCAGCCGAACACACCGCGTCCATACCGAGTCTGGGGCTATCCGTGGGTCCCCGCGATCTTCGCGCTGAGCTCGCTCGGGCTCGTGGTCAATACGCTGGCGGAGCGGCCGATGGAGTCCGTGTTAGGCGTCGGACTGGTCGCGCTCGGAGTGCCGGTGTATTTCTGGATGCGTCGTTTGCACCGGGCGGAGCAGCGGTGAGCCGGCGCCGCGCGCTCAGCCCGCGCGGAGGATGACCGCCAGCAAGTCCTGGCCGTACTTGGCGGCCTTGGCCGGACCGATTCCGTAAATCCCCTGCAGCGCCTCGATCGACCGGGGCTTGAGCTCGGCCAGCTCGTGCAGCGTCCGGTCGCTTGCGACCACGTAAGGCGGCACCCGGTCCGTGCGGGCGAGCTCGAGCCGGCGGGCGCGGAGGGCTTCGAACAGCGGCGCGTTCGCGGGATCGGCGGTTTCGGCTGGAGCGCGCGCGCGAGAACGGCTACCGGCGGGCCGGACCGCCCC
>JBDTOH010000563.1:0-3966 GCA_039933355.1 Gemmatimonadota bacterium
AACAGGACGCTGAGGAAGTGCCAGTGCCGGGCCATGCCGACCGTGTGCCGGTAGCCGGGTAGGCCAATCCAAGGGGAGAGGTAGCGGGAGTCGTCCTTGGCCGTCCAGATGCGGTCCTTCGGCACCTCGACCGGGGTCAGCCGGAGCCATTCGGTGCCGGGGGTGCAGTGGACGTTCCAGTACAGCCGGGGATGGTCCGCCAGGATCTGGAGGCCACTCCGGATGAGCAGGACCAGGAACAGGAAGTTGACGTAGTGGGTGACGCGCAGCCAGGCCGGAAAGCCGTAAGGCGGCACGGCCATTTCGGGGGGCAATGCGGGAGTGGGCGATACCGGCGGCAGACCGACGGTGCCCCACTGGATGTACGCCGCGGCGACCAGGAGCAGCAGCGGCGACGCGATCACCAAGAGTGTCTTGAGCGGAATGTGCACGGTCATCGCGGAAGAATCCCGGTGCGGCATCCAAGGCCTCAGTGGACAGGTCGAATCCGGGTTTGACGTGTCCAAGGTGCTCTCCTTCCCGTGAGCGACTCCTCGATCGGGGCGGTCGACTCCCTTCCACCCGCCTCCAAGATGACACGAGGCCGCGAGGGGCGGAAGCAATCGTATTTGCTCCATCGCAAATGAGCCGCCTTACCCTCCCGTTCGAGATGCGAGATGTTGAGCCGTAAATGCGTTGGCGCCGAGACCGTGTGCGCCGCGCGATTCCCCGCAGAGCGACGAAAGAACGAGTGGAGTACGCCATGCCACGACACCTCGACGAGAAGCTTTGTCAGCAGATCGTGGAAGAGAGCCGGGACGGTGCGGGAAATTCCGCTCACGCGATTCGGAACAGGCGGCCTGGCGTGACCCGCGGATCGTGCCATGGCCAGTAGCGCAGACGTTCGCGTCGAACCGGCCACCCCGCCGGAGCCCGTGATCAAAGAAGAGCTGCTGCCGCTGTTCCGGCAGATGCTGGCCATTCGGCGCATGGAGGAAGCGGCAGCCAAGGCCTACGCGCAGGGCAAGATCGGCGGGTTCCTGCACCTCATCATCGGTCAGGAGGCCATCTGCGTCGGCGCCATCGCCTGCCTTCCGCCGAACGACTACGTCGTGGCCACGTATCGCGAGCACGGTCACGCCTACGCCAAGGGCGTCAGCGCTCGCGCCATCATGGCGGAGCTCTACGGCAAGCGGACGGGTGCGTCGAAGGGCCTCGGCGGGTCCATGCACATCTTCGATCGCGAAACGAACTTCCTCGGCGGCTACGCAATCGTCGGCGGCCATGTGCCGATCGCCGCCGGAGCAGCGTTCGCCTCCAAATACCGCAGCGACAAGCGAGTCACCCTCTGCTTCTTCGGCGAGGGCTCGGCCACCATCGGCGGTTTCCAGGAGGGTATTGCGCTCGCCGCCCTGTGGAACCTTCCAGTCGTGTTCATCTGCGAGAACAACCAATACTCGATGGGGACACCGCTCTACCGTTCACTGGCGGTCGAGGACGTGTCCATGCGCGCCCTGGCGCACGGCATGGCGCGCGACCGCTTCGACGGCGACGATGTCCTCCGGGTCAAGCGACGCATCCAGACCGCGGTGGACCGCGCCAGAGAGACCGGCGAGCCGACGTTGGTCGAGGTACGCACCTACCGCTTCCGCGGCCACTCCATGTCGGATCCAGGCCTGTACCGGACGCGCGAAGAGGTGGTCGAATGGAGAACCCGCGACCCCGTGGCCTTCGCGCGCCGGCGCCTGGTCGAGGAAGGCAGCGCCTCCGAGGAGGAGCTCGAGGAAGTGGAGGCCAGCGTCAAGGCAGAGATCGCCGACGCGGTTCGATTCGCCGAGGAGAGCGCCGCAGCGGACGACTACCTTTCGTACGTCTACAAAGAGTAAGTGCGTGCCCGTCATCAGCTATCGTGAGGCCCTGAACCACGCCATCCTCGAGGAGATGGAGCGGGATCCGGACGTGTTTCTCATGGGCGAGGAGGTCGGCCACTACCAGGGCGCCTACAAGGTCTCCCAGGGCCTGCTGCAGCGTTTCTCCGAACGCCGGGTCGTCGACACCCCGATCGCCGAAATGGGCTTTGCCGGCGTTGGCGTCGGCGCGGCCATGGTCGGGCTGCGACCCATCATCGAGTTCATGACCTTCAACTTTTCCCTCGTTGCCATCGATCAGATCGTCAACAACGCGGCGAAGATCTATCAGATGAGCGGTGGACAGTTTCATATCCCGGTCGTCTTCCGGGGGCCCAGCGGCCCGGCGGTCCAGGTGGCTTCCCAGCACTCGCAAGCCTTCGAGTCGTTCTATTGCCATGTGCCAGGACTCAAAGTCGTGGCTCCGTCCACCCCGTACGATGCCAAGGGGTTGCTCAAGGCGGCGATCCGCGACGACAACCCGGTCGTCTTCATGGAGAGCGAGACCCTGTACAACTCCACCGGCGAAGTCCCCGACGAAGACTATCTGATCGCGCTCGGGGTCGGCGACATCAAACGCGCGGGCGAGCAGGTCACATTGGTTGCGTGGAGCAAGATGATCGAGCTCTGCGTCGAGGCGTCGGAGGTCCTGGCCGCCGACGGCATCGAAGCGGAGATCGTCGACCCCCGGACGCTGCGGCCGCTCGACACAGAGATCATCGTGAACAGCGTGCGCAAGACCGGGCGCTGCGTCATCGTCGAGGTCGGCTGGCCGGTCTGCGGTTTTGGCGCCGAGATCGCCTACCGCGTACAGCGGGACTGCCTCGACGACCTCGATGCGCCGGTCGAGCGCGTCACGTCCGACGACGTCCCCATGCCGTATGCCGCGAACCTCGAGAACGAAGTCCTTCCGCAGGTGAAAGACGTGGTCGCGGCAGTGCGCAAGGTTCTCTACCTGGAATAGGGGCCGCCATGGCACAGCTCATCGGACTCCCCAAGCTCAGCCCCACCATGGAAGAAGGAGTGCTGGTGCGGTGGGTCAAGAAGGAAGGCGACCGGGTCGAGCCGGGGGACCTCATCGCCGAGGTCGAGACGGACAAGGCGAATATGGATTTCACCCTCGAGGACGAGGGCGTGCTGCTCAAGCTCCTCGTCGCCGAAGGCGCGACCGTCCCGCTCGGAGCGCCGGTGGCCATCCTCGGCGAGGCGGGCGAGAACGTCGACGCCCTCATCGCCGAGGCCCGGAGTGCGAGCACCGCCGCGCCTTCCGCGGCCGCGCCGATCGAGGCATCGCCGGCACCGATCGTCTCACAGAGCGCACCGGCCGCCGCACCCACTCCGGCGATCCCCGCTGAGGCTCGCCCGGAGAGTGGCCGATTGCTCGCCTCGCCGCTCGCCAAATCTCTCGCCGTCAAGCTCGGCATCGATCTGCGCCAGGTCAAAGGAACCGGCCCCAGGGGCCGCATCGTCGAGCGCGACGTGCGAGGCGCGCACTCTCGGGGCTCGGCGGCCGCGCCGGCGCCCGCTTCCGCGGCCAGAGAGGATGACCCGGGATCGACCGCCGCCGCGGTGCTCGATGCCGAATCCGCCGCCGGGGTCCCCGCGGACTCCGATGAATACATCGACCGCCCGTTGTCCCCCATGCGGCGCAGAATCGCGGAGCGACTCACCGCGGCGCAGCGCGACGTGCCCCACTTCCGCATTACTGCCAGCGTGGATTCGGCCAAACTGGCCGAGTTTCGCCGCCGCCTCAACGCCGGGCTCGGCGAGCGGGGACGGGTCACCGTCAACGACCTCATCGTCAAGGGCGCGGCGCTGGCTCTGCGGCGCGTCCCCGAGGTGAACGCGTCATTCGTGGGAGAGGCCATCCGCTACTTCGCAGGGGTTCACATCGGTGTCGCCGTCGCGGTCGAACACGGCCTGGTCACGCCGGTGGTCCGCAACGCGGACCGCAAAGGCATCGGCGTCATCGACGCCGAGATCCGCGATCTCGTCGCCCGCGCCAAGGAGCGGCGGCTGAAGGCTCACGAGATCACCGGCTCCACCTTCACGGTGTCGAACCTCGGCATGTTCCCGGTCG
>JBDTOH010000564.1:0-3947 GCA_039933355.1 Gemmatimonadota bacterium
GCCCGTCAGCAAGATCAAGGTCTCGCCGGCTTCGCGAACGCGGGATGCCCATCCCGCTAGGAGCAACCCGACCAGGAATCCGACCGCACAAGAGCCGAGGGTATGCCAGAGCAACGGGAATAGCGCTCGGAACAAGCCCTCGCCCGTCAAGCCGGAGGACACCACCATGCCGTGCATTTCGATCCCAGCCGCGGCCACGCTGAAGGCGACAAGGGCGAGGACATTGTTCAATCCGATGACGCCGGTCACGGTCGCCGTGAGGGGTCCCTCCGAATTGCACTCGCGTAAGACCATCAGCGTCGACGCGGCCCCGGTCGGCACCGCGATCACGCCGAGCAGGATGGCGACGGCCACCGGCTGACCCAACGCCAGCATGGCGCCAAAGACCGCGACCGAGCAGAGCGTTGATTCCACGAGCGTCACGATGACCAGCTTGCGACCCGTGTTCCGCAATCGCGCGAAGTCGAAAGCGGCTCCCAGAGCAAACAAGATCAGGCCGAGCCCAACCTCGCTGAAGACCTTGAGCGCCGCGAGGTTGTCGTGCGAAATCCATCGGAGACCCGAGGGCCCGACGACCACGCCGGCCAGCAGGTAACCGGTGACTTCAGGGATTCGCGCGAATTTCACGAGGTGACCCGCGAGGAGCGCGAACAGGAGGATGACGCCTAGGCTGGTGAGCTCGTTCATTTACGGCAGCAGCACACCACGGACCGTGCGCCCGCGCTGGTAGACCACGAAAATGGGAGACGTCCCCGCTCGAGAGAATATCCTGCGGGCGGTCTGTGCATCCGGCCGCTCGACCCGACCCACGCGGAGCAACACGTCACCCGATCGAAGCCCGGCGGCCTTCCAACCGGACCCTGGGCCGACTTGTACCACGGCGACTTCGCCGCTTGAGCCGTGGATCTCGAAGCTTGGGCTCGCGATGCCGGACACGGCGGCTCGAACTATTACGGTCACGACCCGACCATTGCGCCGGACTTGGATCGCGTGCGCGCTCACGGTATCAGCCGGGTCGATCAACGGGTGGAGGTCAGCAGCCTCCTTCACAGCCCGACGATCGACCGAGAGAATAAGGTCTCCAGGTCGAAGGAGCAGCTGGCTCAAGCCCAGGTCGGACCGCGTCTCGACAACGAGGAGGCCCGTGTCGCTCTCAAAGTACAGACGGGTCCGGGCATCCAGCGGTGCAACCCGAACCCCGGCCCTGCTGAGGAGCCTGCCCTCCGGCGTTTGGCTTGCGGCAATAACGTCCGCGACGGCCTCCAAGGGAATCGCGGCCATACGCTCCCCGCACCGCGCCACGACCGCGAGGGCTCGGCCATCGAGATCGAATACGGCGGCGCCCGCGAACTCGTCGTTCAGCGGAATGCTGGCGACCAGCGCAGGAATGCGGCTCCCGCCGCATTCGATCGTGGTGGTGCCTCCCCAGAGCCCGGCACTCCAGATCAAGGAGTTGTCGGGTCGCCTCCCGACGACGAGTGCCCAGCCGTGAGCCTGCGCCGTGGTTGCCGGGTGAGTGCGGCCGGGAGCCGAAGGCTCGGGTCTCCGGGACGAGCCGTCCGTTACCGGCGCCGCCACTATCGCAACGGGCGAGTCGTCAAGCGTCGTCACTACCATGTCGTCGTTTTGCCACCGGAACCCCGAGGTGCCGTGCTCCGCGAGATATACCACCCGCTCGCCGACCGTTACGGCTTGTTCGGCGAAGTAGACGGCAAGATCTCGCGCGGCGCCTTCCCTGGAGATCTCATCGAGCGGGGTAGCACCGACGATTTGCTCCGGGTCGACGCGATCGCTTGGCCGAATCAGGACGCCAACCGTCAGGATGAGGACAGCCACAGCGGCGAGCGTTGCCAGGTACCGTTTGTTCATGGTCGCTCGCGACTCCGATGACTCCACGGGCACCAATCGGGTATGAAGGCCGGGAAAGTTGTCATTCTCGCCGACGGACGACAAGAGAAGGCCGGTCTTCGGAGAGTTTGCCTGGATGCCGAAGGACGCCTCCGCGACTGGTGGACCGCCGAGGACGCGAGCCGGTTTGCCGCAATGACGAAGCGGCTCGGCGAGGCGCACTCCACGATCGAGCCGTTGCCGGGCGTGCAGGTCAACGGAGGCCTCGTCGTCGACGAAGCGATCGACGATCTCGCCGCAGCCAGCTTGCGGTCGGACACAACGCGCCACCGTTCATCCGGGTGAACGGGCCGGTACCATATGGACGCGCGGTGCGCCGCCTTCGACGTGAAGGCCCGCGACACGCTCTACCTCGCACCCGATCACCGAGTGCGGATCTGGTAGCGTCGACGATCTCATTTCCCGGAGAGATCGCACCAGTACTTGGCTGTCGTCCGGCTCGGCGCCGTGATCGCCGCGGCGACGGGGAGTGCGCTCGCCCAGATAGCCAGGGCCTGCAGGCCGTCGGAGCTCAGCCCCCGCATCCGCAAAACGGACACTTGACCGCCGGATCGTGATGAAGCTTCGCGCAGTGGCGCTCGGTTCGATGGCCGAGCCTGACCCGGACCACCGCCGCAGTGAGCATGCCCAGCGGCGGCGCCACGAAATAGATCCAGAGGGCCATGTAGTTGTGGCCGAGCACGGCGGAGCCGAGCGTGCGAGCGGGATTCATGCTCATGCCGGACACCGGCGATTCGAGGGCGATGAAGGTCGCGACCAGCGCGCCAGCAACGACGCCCGTAACGCGGGACAGTCGGGGATGAGCGACCAGGCCCAATATGGTGAACATCAGCAGGAATGAGATTCCGACTTCCGCTCCAAACGCTGCGCCGGCCCCCCAGAGGCCCGGCAGCGTGACGGCGTAGCTCACACTCGGGTCTCCAATCCATCGGCCGAAGACCACGGTTGCGACCGCCATGCCCGCCAGCGCGCCGACAAATTGCCCGGTCATGTATCCGGCGGCGTCGGCTTTCGAGACCTTTCCGAGCCCCGAGAACGTGAGGGTCGTCGCGGGATTCCCGTGCGCGCCGGATCGTTTGCCCCACGGCGAGTAGATGTTGAAGATGGCCGTGAGGCCCATCGCGACGCCCATGAGGAGGCGGCGGAGCAACGCGCTCGGAACCGCCGCCGGCATGGGGGACGCCGGATGAAACAACAGGACGGTGAAACCGGCCGCTGAGATCATGAACAGAAGCGAGCTTCGCCCAGGCCAATCTGGCGGACAGCCGCTTCGACGGCGCGGAGCTCGCCGGGGCCGTCTTCGCGGCCACCAACCTCACCCGGGCGACCCTCTGCGGCGCGGGCCTCTGCTTCGCCTTCTTTCGGGAGACGTCGCTCGAGCAGGCCGCGCTGGCCCGCGCTATGTTAGGCAAGACTGTGTTCGCTCTCTGTCCCACGCTCGCCCTCGCAACCGGCCTCGATACCATCTCGCATGCCGGCCCGTCCTCCTTCGATACGCCGACCTTGATCGGCTTACCGGCAGCGTCATCCCGTGGCAGCCGAGTTGGCGGCGACGACGCGGCGGCCCATATTAGGTGGGCACCGGCCGCGCGGCGCTGTTGGTCGAAGGCCGGCGCGCCCGCTCGCCTTCATCGAAGCGGCCGCCGCTCGAGCATTCCTCGTTAGGCGGTCCATCGGCCTGGAGGGACTGTGTGGTTCAAGCACCGCGCCTGGATACCGGTCGCATGGCTACTCTCCGTCACCAACCTCGCCGCCGTGTGGTTCGCCGCTCGACCGGGCGAGGCCTGGCATGCCACCGTCCACGCGCTGCTCGAAGCCGGTCTTGCGCTCGGCGCTCGTTACCTCATGACGCGACGGGGAGCTGACGCCCAAAGCGAGCAGTGGCAGCTGGCCCTCGACCAGGGCGAGCACTCGCAGCAGGCCATGGGGGAGATGCAATCGCGAATGCAGGAGCTGGAGGAGCGCCTGGATTTTGCGGAGCGTCTGCTGACGAAGCAGCGGGACGGTGATCGGCTCGACGTGCCACCGCGCTGACAGAG
>JBDTOH010000565.1:0-3940 GCA_039933355.1 Gemmatimonadota bacterium
ACTACCGCTGAATCTCCGCGTTGGGACCCCATGGGTTGGTAGTAGAGCCGGCCGCTCTTGTCCGTGGCTCGAGGGACGACAATGGAAAAGGAGCCACCGCCTGGGCTTCCACTGGTCATCGGGAACGACTCGCGATACTTGCCGTCCGGACCGAAGACCGACATGCGACCATTCCCGAGATCGACCAAGAGCGTTGCATCTCCCGGAAGGGGATACAGAGCATCGGGCGACTTGTACTCGCCGGGGCCTTGCCCGGACCTGCCTAACGTGTCGAGGCGGGTTTTGGAGAAATCCGCGATCAGAACCGCTTGATCGATTCCGTCGGACACCATCACCCGCCCGTCCGGCAGCTCCCGGAATCCATTGATCGAGCTGAACGGATGGTTGATCCGAGCACTCGGCTTCGTCAGGACCCGCTCGGTCTGCGCAGCCGCCACCCGGCTGACCATCAGAACCGCAGCCCCGACCGCCCCGGCCGCGCGAGACCAACGCCGTCTCCTGGCTTGCATCGGAAAGTCCTGTCTCGTCTGTTGGTGAAGTTCGTGGGACGCGAGCCGGCTCCGGCCGCTCAGTGGGCCGTATGCCAACCGCTTCTGTGATGCTCGGCGATCGGTCCGCGTCGCACCGGACAACAAAACGGGCCTCCGTATCTGGAGGCCCGTCTCGTCCCACCATGTCGGATCGACCGCCGCCGTTAGGGCTCGACGGTGATCTTTCCGTGCATGTTCATCGCCTGATGCGGGGTGCAGGTGAACTTGTACTCACCGGCAGGCAAGTTCGTGAACGGGATCTCGTAGGTCACATTGGGCTCGACGAGCAGCGGGCCGTTGAGCGGTCCCAACTTGTCGCCAGGCATCAGCGCGTCGAGCGCCTGTACGGCGGCCGGCGGGATGCTGTCGGCGAAGAACTGGATGTTGTGGGGACCACCGCTGACGTTATGGTAGACGACCTTGTCGCCCGCCTTGATCGTCAATTCGTTGGGGACGAACTTGTAGGTCGTGCCGTCCAGAACCATGTTGACGTCATGAACCGCGCCCGCGGCCGCTGCTGCGGGAGGAGCGGGAGCGACAGCCGTCGTGCTGTCCGCTGCGCCTCCGGCCTTCTTCTCACCGCCGCACGCGGCCAAGACCAGCGCCAAACCAGCTACACCCGCGATCGCTCTCATTGTCAACTCGCGCCTCCCCCGAACCAGGGTCTTTGAAGATCAATCTAGTACATTCACATCGAGCCTCACGCCCAATGCAGAGGCTTGTGAATTACTTCACAATATACCGAATGCCCCCCACCCATTGTCAACAGACTACCTTTGACTCATGACGATGCCTCCGCCCCCGTGCGCCGAGATGGGCCGCCAATGCCGCTCACTTTCCGTCGTGCTTCGGGTGTGCGACCTCGACGACCGGGCGGATTCCGGCGATCACGAGGCGACTTGGCTCCTTGGCCACACCCAGAGCATTCGGTTCGGTCGGCTGTGGCGGGAAGACGATCACCTCTATGTTCGCGCGTCGCTCCGGATACCCTGCCGATTCCTCCACGATTCATCGACTCGCCGGAGCCGGTGCACCGCGTTCGGCTATTCGACGGTCCGGGCCGTTTCGGAGCAGCCGGCCGCACAGGATCGAATACTTGGCAAGGACACGTTCGAGCTGGTCGAGCGGGGACGTCTGACAAGACGCGCGCTTCCGGCGGCGGCGGCTCCCCCGCGGCAATTGCCCGTAATGACCCAGGCGAATCCGTGCGCCGCGGCCAGGTGCCGCACCGCAGATCACAAGGTCGGGGCTGCCTGCTGCCGGGATCTCCAGGTCGAGATCATGTGCTCGGAGAGGAATATCATGCTCGATTTGCTCGTCCGAGCGCGTAAGCCGCCGTACCTCTGCAAAGTCACTCGTAGCGAGGGAGACGCACTTGAAGCGGAAGTGATTTCCGCCTGCTCGTTCCTGACCACGGATGGCGTCAGTTGCGGGCTTCACGGCCGAAAGAGACCGGACGGCCGTTCCGCGAAGCCGGACCTTTGCTTCGAGTGGCCGAAGGGAGCGGAAACGACCCATCCCGGCTGCGTTTTTGCGCCCTCCGTCCCGAATGCGTAAAAAACGCAACTTTGACCGATTGGCGGCCCTGGCAGCCTTTGAGGCCGACCGATAGGCCTTCAAAGACAGGTCCGGCAACTGGGAATCGCCCTCGTAAGTCGATGTCCACTACATTCATGTGTGCAACCGCAGGCGGATGCGCCGTCATAAACAGGAGTCGATGACGCTGGCCTCCTAGAGGAGCACCGGGATGACCGACGAACTCGAGCGGCTGTACAAGACGACATACAATGCGGTTGTGCGATTCCTGTATCGGAAGGTTTGGGACGCCGACCGCGCCGAGGACCTGGCGCAAGAGGTTTTCATCCGGGCGATGGCACACAACCCGGAAAAGCCGCGAGCTTGGGTCTTTGCGGTAGCAGCAAACCTCGCGCGAGATGAGGCGCGTGCGGCCATCCGTCGGAAGAAACACCTCACGCTGTTGACCAACGATCCGATTCCAATGTCGACGCCCGATTCGGGCGCGGAAGAGAGCGTTGAGCGTGATGAGCGGATGGAGCAGGTGCATGAGGCGCTCAACCTGCTCACGGCACGGGATCGAGAGGTCCTCCTGTTGTGGGACGCAGGGCTGAGCTACCCGGAAATTGCGGAGCAAACTGGGCTGGCGGTTGGTGCAATTGGGACCACTCTAGCACGAGCCCGGAAGCGCCTTTTGGAAGCCTATGACCGGACTGAAGTTCGCAAGCACGCGGCATATTCCTGAAGATGAGCTCCACGCGTACGTAGACCAGGCCTTGAGCCGGTCGCAGTGCGTTGAGATCGAGTGTCACCTAGCGGAATGTCGGCGTTGTCGGGCGGAACGGGATCGGGTCGCAGCGGTTCGCGATCGGACCACGGCGTTACTAGCTGACTTTGGGCCACGTCGAGCGGCAGCGCCCCCGCCGTTCGAAGAGCTCAAGGCCCGCCATGTCGCTCGAGTCGAGCGCGCCAACGTGTTCCGGCGGTATCGCCATGTGGGCATCTGGGCGGCGAGCCTCAGTCTCGCCGTCTTTTCTGGTTGGTGGGCTCGGGCGACGATGGGCAGTCGGGCCTCAGCCACCGTCATGCAGGTCGCAGTTGCTCCCGCTGCGCAGGACGCGCGGCAGTTGACCGCGATTTCTCCCGTCCGGACGCTCCCAATCGAGTCGTCCGGAGATGAAACCGTCACTCCACCAGTTCGAAGGGTCGAAACTGAACCGGCTCCTCAGGAGGACGGGACCGAGCCGACCATGCGACTCGCTTCGCTGGAGGCTCCGGCTGGCCCGTTCGTCACCTCGCTGGCTGCTGGATCGGAGGACGCGGTCTCGATCCTCGACGGACTGTGGCAGTCGGTGGACTTGGAAGAGGCCCGGTCCGCGTTAGGCGCGAGCGTGCCCCGAATCGATGGCCTCCCTATCCTGGACATTCAGCTGCAACGGGGCGGCAAAGGGGAGCGGCCGCTTGTCGTGGTCGAACAGCAGCATCCATCCGGTGGTGTCGTTCGCACGATCGAGGGCCCGTATCTCCGGGTCGCTGATCTGCTCGAGCGTCAGATCGCCCGCGATCCCAGTCACACCGCGGCGAGTCAGCCGGCCCGGACTCCTCCTGATTACGTCGAAGATCCCAACGGAACTTCGCGGCGTGCCAACCGAGTGCTGGCGGTGACAGGCCACCTGCCGGCTGACTCGCTGAACGCGCTGGCTCGAGGCATCGAAGTGAGATAGCAAGTGCGCAGCTGGACCCGAGTGACCGAGCGGGCCGTCAATCACGGCCCGCTATTTTTTGGCTCCTCGGTGCCCAAACACGCCGCAGTTCATAACCGCAGCTTCGCCGCTTGGTTCTAGTGGACTGTTGTCATGAGTTCTAAAGTGCTCCGATCCGTCGGGTCGGGTCGG
>JBDTOH010000566.1:0-3919 GCA_039933355.1 Gemmatimonadota bacterium
CGGTTGGCCTTGAGCCGGACCCGTTTCCCTCGCACGGTGATCGTTTGCGTGTCGGGATCGACTTTGGAGCCGAGCTCGGCGACTGCGCCGTCCACCTTCACGACGCCGGCTTCGATCAGCTCCTCCGCACCACGGCGCGAAGCGACGCCCGCGTGCGCGAGCGCCCGCTGCAGGCGCATGACGGTCATGAATCGGCTTCGACGTAGGCCGCGCCGGATTCCTCGCCGGCCGGTACCTCCGGCTTCGGAGGCCGGAGCGCGATCGACAGCTCCTCGGCGCGCGGCAGGTTGGCCAGGTCGGCAAGGCCGAGCAGCTCGAGAAAGGACGGCGTCGTGGCATAGAGGAGCGGCCGGCCCAACGCCTCGCTCCGCCCGACCACTTCGATCAACCCTCGCTCCTGGAGCGACCGCAGCACCCCGCTCGCGCTCACGCCGCGAATCTCTTCGATCTCCGCCCGGCCGACCGGCTGTCGATACGCAATCACCGCGAGCGTTTCGAGCATCGCCGCCGTGAGGCGCGGCGACCGGACGTTGAGCTGAGCCCGCTCGATCGCCGCCGCGAAGACCGGCCGGGTTACGACCTGAAAGCCGCCGGCGATCTCCACCAGCTCGACCCCGTGGCCGTCGAAGTCGTAGTGCTCCCGGAGCTGGTCGAGCGCGGCGCGCACGTCCGCGTGAGTCGAGCCGGGCTCGAGGAGCTGAATCTCCTCGATGGTGACCGGGCGGGGCGCGGCGAACAGCGCCGCTTCAATGAGCTGGTTGAGGGGATTCACGGGAGATCACCACGGGGCCAAAGGCCCATTGCTGGAAAACGAACGCCTCGCCACGCCGGGCCAATTCGAGCAAGGCGAGCAGGGTCGAGAGGACGTCGACGATCGTCGGGGTCGGCCCCAGCGCGTCAGACCACGAGATCTGATCCCGCTCCGCGAGTAGACTTTGAATACGCAAGGTCGCCCCTTCGACGTTGAGCGGCCGCGCCACCACGCTGTGCAAAACCGGATGGAGTATCCCTTGGACGACGCGTTCGACCGCGGCGAGCACTTCAATCAGGTCGAGCGTGAGCGGCTGTGGCGGCAATTCGGGCGGCGGCGGCAGATACCCGCGGTTGAATTGCAGCGCTCTCCGCTCCGCCGCGCTGCCGAGCCACAAGGCGATCTCCTTGATCTGCTGATATTCGAGCAGCCGCCGCACCAGCTCGGCCCGGGGGTCTTCCCAGCCGTCTTCCTCTCCCGGCCGGGGGAGGAGCATCTGCGCCTTGAGGCGGACGAGCCGGCTCGCCATGTCGAGGTAGTCGGCCGCCTGGTTGAGCCCGAGGTCGCCGAGCGCGCGGAGGAATTGGTCCGCAATCCGCGCGATCGGGATGTCGGCGATGTCGAGCTGCTCCTCCCGAAGCAGGTGGAGGAGGAGGTCGAGCGGGCCCGAAAAGGCGTCAAGCTCGACGACAAAGCCGGTGTTGTTGTCCGGGCCGGTCGTCGGTGCTTCTCTGGTCAACATGGGCTAGAATAAGGCGGCAGGACCGCAAGACGGCAAGACGGCAGGTCGGCAAGACGGCAAGTCAGGACAGGGTCCGCGGCGTTCCCAACCCATGCAATTCCTGGAGTCTTACGAATGATCGGAATTTCTTGTCAGCCCACGGTTGAGCCCACCTGCCGTCCTGCCGCCCTGCCCTCTTGCCGTCTTGGTCTCCTCTTCGCCGCCCTCTGGCTGCCTACGCCGGCCGCCGCTCAGCCCGACTATCACCGGGCCGATCAGATCAGAATGGCGACGACCCGCGTCCAGAACGTGCCCGACTGGTACAACATCTTCGGCTTCGGCGACCCGACCTGGCTCGAGGACAGCACCCGGTTCTGGTACCGGGTCCCGACCGGCCGGGGCGCCGACTTTATCCTCGTCGATCCGGTGCGGGCGCTCCGCCGGCCCGTGTTCGACAACGCCCGCCTCGCTTCGGCGATGTCAGTGGCCGGCGACACCGCCTTCGACGGCACCAAGCTTCCGTTCCGAACGTTCGAGTTCGTCGGCGGCGATCAGCGCGTGGCAGTTCGAGTCGGCAAGAAGCGCTACGAGTGCGATCTGGGCCAGTATCGCTGCGTCAAGGGCGACACGTTGACGACCGAGACGCCGGCTTGGGCGATCGGGTCGCCTAACAAACAGTGGGAGGCCTACAACTACAAGTACAACATCTGGATCCGCCCGAAGGGCGGAGCCTCGAAGGATTCGATCCAGCTCACGACCGATGGCGTCAAAGACTTCGAGTACGGCCTCGATGCGCCGAGCGACCCGACCGCCGACTCGACCGCACGGCGCCGCCCCGCTCTCGTGTGGTCTCCCGATTCGAAGCGCCTCGCGGTGGAACGCATCGACGAACGAAGAGTCCGCCGTTACGCGGTGTATTCGTCGACCGGCCAGCACCCCAAGATCTTCCTCTATCCGGTCGCCACGCCGGGCGATTCGATCGTCCCGATGACAGATATTCACGTGCTCGACGTGGACGGCCGGAGCAACGTGCGGATCCAGCACGCCCCCCAGCTCGCGTCGAGCTTCGGATGGACCGGCTTCGACCAGATGCAGTGGTCGGCACGATCCGATCGCGTCTACTTCATCACCCCCTCACGAGCCAACAAGAAGGCCGAGCTCTCGTGGGCTGAGCCGGCTTCCGGGCTCACCCATCCGGTGCTCGCCGAATCCCTGTCGACCTTCACCGAAAACGCGAGCGGCGTGTTCACCGGCAACTGGCGGGTTAGTGGTGACGGCAACGAGGTGATCTGGTGGTCGGAGCGCGACGGTTGGGGGCACCTCTACCGGTACGACGCGACCGGACACCTCATAAACCAGGTGACCTCCGGTCCGTGGCTGGTCGATCGCGTCAAGCACGTCGATCCAGTCGCCAAGCAGATCTACTTCCTCGCGCTCGGCCGCCAGCCCGAGCAACCCTACTATGCGCACCTCATGCGGGTGAATTTCGACGGCACCGGGTTGACCGACCTCACCCCGGAGCCGGGCCATCATATGGTCTCGTTCGTTCCTACGGGCAAGTTCTTCGTCGATGGGCTGTCACGAACCGATCTGGGCCCAGTCACCTCCCTACGAAGCGCCCTCGACGGCCGGAAGGTGCTCGATCTCGAGAAAGCCGACCTCAACGACTTGAGCCAGATCGGGTGGACGCCGGCGCGGCCGTTCGTCGTGAAGGCCCGGGACGGAGTGACCGATCTCTACGGCTTCATGTATCTGCCCTCGCAGCTCGACACGACCAAGAAGTACCCGGTCATCGATCATATCTATCCGGGGCCCCAAGTCGGCAGCATCGTCCAATACGGCTTCGGCACGGGCGGCGAGCCCCGCGCGCTCGCCGAGCTCGGGTTCGTGGTCATCGAAGTCAATGCGATGGGGACGCCGGGCCGATCAAAAGCCTTTCACGACGCCTACTTCGGCAACATGGGCGACAATGGGCTGCCGGACCACATCGCCACGATCAAACAGCTCGCCGCCCGGCATCGGTTCATCGATCTCGATCGGGTGGGGATCTACGGTCACTCGGGCGGCGGCTTCGCATCGACCGACGCGATCTTGAGGTATCCCGATTTCTTCAAGGTCGCGGTATCAGGCTCAGGCAATCACGACAATCGGAGCTACATCTACGACTGGGGCGAGAAATATCAAGGACAGCTCAAGCGGGACTCGCTCACGGGCAAAGACAACTACGAGAGCCAAGCCAACTACCTCATGGCCGGCAACCTCAAAGGGAAGCTCCTCCTGATGACCGGCGACATCGACACGAACGTGCACCCCACCATGACGTTCCGGCTGGTGGACGCGCTGATCAAAGCGGAGAAGGACTTCGACATGCTCGTGATCCCGGACGCGCAGCACGGATTGCCCGACTACTCGATCAAGCGCCGGTGGGACTACTTCGTCCGCTGGCT
>JBDTOH010000567.1:0-3913 GCA_039933355.1 Gemmatimonadota bacterium
CCGGTCACGTTCCCCGAGCCGATCACACTCCGGCGGATCATGACCCATTCCGCCGGCTTCGAGGAGGACTCGCGCGACCTGGTCAGCGACGACCCCGCCCGGGCCCAGGGTCTCAAGCAGTGGCTCGAGACCCACATGCCGAAGCGGGTGCGGGCGCCGGGGACCTATACCTCGTACTCCAACTACTCCACGGCGCTAGCGGGTTACGCGGTCGAGCGGGTGTCGGGAGAGCCGTGGGCCGAGTACATCGAGCGCCACATCCTCAGCCCGCTCGGGATGGCCCATACTACCGGGGTCCAGCCGCTCCCGAGCGCGCTCGCGGGCGACATGTCGGTCGGCTATCGGTTCGTCGACGGAGAGTACCAGCCGAAGAAGTTCGAGATCCTGATCGGCGGGATCCCGGCCGGCGCGATCTCGACGACCGCGGCCGACATGGCAAAGTTCATGGTGGCCCATCTTGCGAACGGCGCCTACCCGGGCGGCCGGATTCTTGGCGACTCGATCAGCCGGGTCATGCAGACGCAGGCGATGACTCACGACCCGCGGATCCCGGGGTTCGCGCTCGGGTTCTACGAGCAATCGAGCCACGGCCCGCGGGTGTTCGGACACGGCGGCGACACCCAATGGTTCCATACCAACCTGGCGCTCGTCCCGTCGGAAGGACTCGGAATCTTCGTCACGTTCAACACAGACCAGGGCGGGGCGCTCACCGAGTCGTTTACGAGGCTGGTGCTCGATCACTATTTCCCCGCGCCGGTGCCGGTGCCGCCCACCGTGCCCGACGCGAAGGTGCAGGCGGAGCGAGTCGCCGGCGAGTACCTCAGCAACCGCCACTCGTACACCACGTACCAGAAGGGATTCACACTCGCTACGGGCGCCTGGGAGATCTCGCCCGGAAAAGAGGGCGCGATCGTGCTCTCGAGCGGTGGTGAGACCAGCCGCTGGCTGCCGGTGGGGGCGCTCCTCTATCGGGAGGAACTGGGCAACGGCCTTCTGGCCTTCAAGGCCGATGAATCGGGGCGGGTGATTCGCGCCTTCCTGGGTGACAACCCGACCGACGCCAACGAGCGGCTCGCCTGGTACGAGAGCCCGACCCTGCACAAGAAGCTGCTCGGAGGCGCGATCGCCGTCTTCGTTCTCACGCTCATCGCGGGAGTCGGCCGGTGGATTCGAGGCCGGCTGGGACGGCTTCGTCCGGCCGAGGAGCTTCCCGGGCGAGGATGGCTCTATGCGATGGTGCTGGCGAACCTGGGGTTCATCGTCGCGGTGGGATCGATGGCGTCGGATCCGACCGCGCTGCTATTCGGCAAGCCGACCGGGTTGATGCGGGCGCTCGCGCTGCCGGTGCTGGGGGCGCTCTTTGCCCTCGTCGCACTGGGGATGGCCGTCCGTCAGTGGCGACAGCGGGCCGGGACCGTGGACGCGCGGCTCCGTTATGCGGCGGTCGTAATAGTCGGGCTGGTGTTCGCCTGGTCGCTCAACCAGTGGAACCTGTTAGGCTGGCGGACCTAAAGTGTTGGCCGGCGCCGCTCGTCCCGGAAGCCGGACCGAAAGCTTCTGATGGAACACGTTTCGCGGTCGCCCGCCCCTGTGCCTGCGAATGGGCGCTGAGCGGGCTCGATCCCTCCAGCTCGGACGCCGAAGCAACTCCCCCATCGAATCCCACGTACGGAGGGGCAACCGCGCCGATTCCCTCCCAGGGGCGATCGGCGCGTTGTGACGAGCGGCGATGATTCACGCGGGCCTTGCGCCCCTCTCCACCACATGCGAGGAGCCTTCGACACATGATGACGCGAAGAGAGGCCATTGGCCTGCTGGGTTCGATCTCGGCCGGAACACTACTCGCGGCGGCCGAGAGTGGTTGCGCCTCGTCGATGGCGGCCCAGCCGCCCACTGCGGCCGCAAAGAACGATTCCATGCCTCCACTCGCGCCTGGATCTCCCATGTCGCCGGAGAGGACGGCTTTGATCGATGCGTTCAAGAAGGAATCGGCCGGGATCGAGCAGAAGTTCGAGGCGCGAAGCCACAAGAGCGACTGGGTGATGCCCTATCGCCTGTTTCGGCCAGAAGCGGCCGGAAAGGTTCCCCTGATCCTGTTCCTTCACGGCAGTGGCGGATTGGGTGACGACAACCTGAAGCAGATGGGCCTCGGGAACATCTTCGGCACGCGGGTCTGGGCGCTGCCTGAGAACCAGGGGCGTTTCCCGTGCTTCGTCGTGGTGCCGCAGACCGACCGCGGCTGGATGAACTACGCGCCTCCGAGCCCGGGCGACACCGTGGCAACGCTCATCCCCGGCTTGGGCGACGGGGCGCGACTCGCGCTCGAGATCGTCGACGCGCTGCGTCGCGAGCTTCCCATCGACGACCGGCGGATCTACGTGATGGGCCAGTCCATGGGGGGCGGGGGAACTTGGCATATGACTGCGCAGCGTCCGCATCTATTCGCCGCCGCCGTGACATGCTGCGGCAGTCTCACGAGCGAGAGCGCGGCCGAGTCGGTTGGCACCCCGGTCTGGAACTTCCACGGCGACGCCGATCAGACCGTTCCCGTGACCGTGTCGCGGGATCGCATCGTTGCGCTCCAGCAGGCGGGCGGGCGACCACTTCACACGGAGTACGCCACAGTGGGCCATAACGCCTGGGAATGGGCTTTCACCGAGCCGCTGCTCCCGAAGTGGCTTTTCTCCCAGCGCCGGGCCGGTTAAGGAGAGAGATAGGAGCCTGTCGTCCGGGTCGAGTGATTAGACACTCACCCAGTTGCAGATGTACTTTCCGGGCGCACTTCAGCGGGCGCCCTGCAACCGCTTCGACCCTTCCGATCTGCTGCCGGAGCTAAGACAACTCGAGTGAACGAATCAACCGGTTCCGGCGGCCTCGTCCGCACGATCGGCACCTGGGGTCTTGCTGCCGGTGTCTTCAACCTGATCATCGGCTCGAGCATCTTCGTCTTCCCGGCGACCATTGCTGCGGCGCTCGGACCGCCCGGCATTCTCGCTTACCTCGTGTCCGCGGCGCTGATGGGGCTGATCGCGCTCTGCTTCGCCGAGGCTGGGAGCCGGGTAACCGGCGCGGGCGGCACCTACGCTTACGTCGAGACGGCGTTCGGTCCGTTCGCCGCCTGGCTGGTCGGGCTCCTGATCTATCTCGGCATTCAGCTCATCGCGTCGGCGGTGGTCGCCACGGTTCTGGTGCGATCGCTCTCGGTGCTGGTGCCGGCGATCGCGGAGGGTGTTCCGCGGGCGATCGTCTTGATGTTGGCGTTCGGGGTGTTCTCAATCATCAACATCCGCGGCGGTGCCCGGGGCGGCGTCAAGGTGGTGATCGGCGTGACCGTTGCCAAGGTCGCTCCGCTCCTCATGCTCGCGGTGGTCGGCCTGTTTGCGTTCCGTCCGGATTACGTCCGCTGGGGGGCGATTCCGCCGGTTGCGGATATCGGGCGGATGGCGATGCGGCTGGTCTATCTGTTCGCCGGACTCGAGTCGGCGCTGGCCGTGAGCGGCGAGATGGTCAATCCGCGGCGCACCGTTCCGCGTGGCATCCTGGTCGGGCTCGCGGCGGCCACGTTCCTTTACCTGGGCGTCCATTTCGCCGCGCAAGGTCTGCTCGGCCCGGCCCTCGCGACGAGCACGCAGGCCCCGCTCGCCGATGCGGCCGCCGTCGTGCTGGGCGACCCGGGGCGGACCATTCTCCTGCTCGGCACGTTCATCTCGGCGCTCGGATTCCTGAGCGCTGCGATGCTGATCGCGACGCGGACCCTTTTCGCCATGGGGCTCGCGGGCAGGCTTCCGCGAGGAGTTGCAGCGGTCCACCCGCGGTATGGCTCGCCGGCGGTTGCCATCGTCATTCACGCGGTGCTGAGCTGCGCGCTCGCGATCGTCGCGGATTTCGACACGCTCACGGCGCTCGCGTCGAG
>JBDTOH010000568.1:0-3911 GCA_039933355.1 Gemmatimonadota bacterium
ACCGGCGCCCAGCGGCAGACGCTCCGCGCCAACATCACCCAGGAGCTGACCAGCAAGCTCACCATGGACCTGACGACCGTCTTCGCGCGGAATTCGAACGACAAGGGCTTCACCAACAACGACAACTCCGGCGCCAGCGTCACCTACGCGCTGGCCTACATCCCCAGCTTCATTCCGCTGAAGCCGGTGAACGGGGTGTATCCGCAGCCGGCCATCGGCTACTTCGGCGCCAACCCGCTGCAGACCGCGGCGCTCGCCACCAACAACGAAACCGCCATCCGGTTCACCGGCGGGGGGCGCCTGTCGTGGAACGCCTGGACCGGCGAGCGGCAGAGTCTCCGCTTCGTCGCGGCCGGCGGGGCGGACTTCGTCAACCAGAAGAACAAGATCATCGCGCCGCCGGAGCTGACCTTTGAGCAGACGCTCCCGAATCCGGGGACGATCACCCTCGGCGCCGCCGACGGGCGGAACCTCAACTGGAACCTGAACGCGATCCACAGCTACGCGCCGGAATCGCAGAGCTACCGCCTGACAACGTCTCTGGGCATCCAGTATGAGGACCGGCAGCTCTCCCGCAACCGGATCACCGCGACCGGAATCCTGCCGGGGCAGACCAGCGTCGGTCAGGGCTCCGTGGTCAGCAACCCGATCGAGGAGCGATCCACGGAACGGACGTTGGCGTTCTACGGCGCCGAAGAGGCCCTGGCGCTCAAGGAGCGGCTCTCGCTGGTGGGCAGCGTCCGCGCCGAGCGGAGCAGCGTGCTGGGCGATGTGTCGAAGTACTGGTTCTATCCCCGGCTCGCCGGTGCCTACCGGTTCCCCGGGCTGCTCGGCACCGGGAGCGAGTTCAAGGTGCGGCTCGCCTACGGACAGACCGGCAACCAGCCGCTCTTCGGGCAGAAGTTCACCTCGCTGGTCGGCGGACAGACCTATGGTGGCAATGGCGGAGCGACGGTGGGAACGATCGCCGGCCTCTCCAGCATCAAGCCGGAGCGGGTCAAGGAATGGGAGGGTGGCATCGACGCCGAATTGTTTGGCGGCCGCACCAACCTCCAGCTCACCCTCGCGAGCAACACGACCAGCGACCTGCTGCTGTCGCGCACGCCGGCGGCGAGCAGCGGGTTCACCTCGGAGTTCCTCAACGGCGGCCACATGCGGAACGTCTCGCTGGAGCTGGCGGCCGGCATCGTGCCGATCCAGACCCGGGACTTCAGCTGGGTCGCCCGCACGACCTTCACCCATCTCCGCAACAAGGTGGTCGACCTGCCGGTGCCGGGCTATCGGCCGTCCACGGCGGGATTCGGCCTCGCGTTCGGCGAGTTCTTCATCGAGCCGGGGCGTTCCGCGACCCAGATCATCGGCACCGTCGGCTATGACAGCGCGGGCAATCCGATCACGAAGGTACTGGGCGACGCCAATCCCGACTTCCAGCTGACGCTCGCCAACGACTTCACCTGGAAGAACCTGTCGATCTCGATGCTGTGGGCGTGGCAGCAGGGCGGGGCGGCGCAGAACCAGACGCTGTCGCTCTACGACTGCAATCAGCTCTCCCCTGATCAGGCGACGCCGGCCGGGCAGGCGCGAGCGAACGCCTGCCTGCAGGACGGCATCGCGACGCCATTCGTGCAGTCCACCACGTTCCTGAAGCTCAGGGAACTGAGTCTGATCTGGACCCTGCCGCGCAGCTTCGTGCACTCGCTGTTCGCCGGCGCGGACAATGCGCGGATCGGGCTCACGGGGCGCAACCTGCTGCTGTTCACGAAGTATTTCGGCTACGATCCCGAATCGAGCAACTTCGGTTCGCAGGCCATCACGCGAAACATCGACCTCGGCCCCTACCCGCCGTCGCGCAACTTCTCTCTCAACGTCTCGGTGGGGTTCTGACAATGCCGACGACTCTGATTTCCGGCGCCCGCCGCAACGCACTGATTGCCGTGATCGCCGCCGGCCTCCTCGCGGGATGCGGCGACTTCAACATCATCGATCCGAACAACCCCACAATCGACGACCTGGTCAAGAATCCGACCAAGTCCAAGCTCGCCGTGGCGGCGACCGGTCTGTTCATCGGGGCGCGGAGCGACGCCGTGGATGTGATCTGGCGCTACGGCTCGAATGGCCGCGAGGGCGCCAACCTGGCGGGCAACAACCAGCCCGACTACCAGGAGCCGTTCTTCGGTCCGCTCAGCACGACCCAGTTCGGTTCGGCCGTCTGGTCGGGCCGGTACCAGAACATCCGGAGCATCAACACCTACCAGAACGCCGTTCCGCGCGCGCCCGATCTCACCGCGGAGGAGCGCGCCGCCTCCATCGGGTTCGCGCGGACGCTCAAGGCGCTGGCCTTCATGCCGCTGATCGCTGGCCGCGGTGCCCTTGGCGCTCCCGTGGACGTCGACCGGCCGCTGAGTGCGGCGCCGGCGCCGTTCGTGACTGAGGACAGCGTCTATGGGTTCATCATCGGAGAACTGGACGCGGCGCGGGACAGTCTCGCGGCCGGGGGAGCAGCATTTCCCTTCCACATGCCGCCGGGCTTCTCGGGCTTCGATACGCCCGCGACGCTGATGCTGGTGAATCGCGCCCTCGCCGCCAAGGCGTGGGTCTTCCGGGCGACCGTCACACCGGCCTGCGCGGCGACCTGCTATGCCAACGCGCTGACCGCGCTGTCGCAGTCGTTCGTCACGAGCAACCCGGCCGATTTCAGGGTCGGCGCCTACTTCGACTTCTCCAACAAGCCGGGTGACATCCTGAACGAGCTGTCCGAGACGCTGGACGGCACGACCTACTTCGCCTTCAACAACACGGTGGACGACGCGCAGCTGCAGCCGGGCGGCGCGGTGGACCAGCGCGCTCTCGACAAGCTGGCGTTCATCGATCCGAACGACACCACGGTGACCTACACGCTGTCGGGGTTCCCGGTCGCCCCGAACCGGAAGTTCTCGGTGTACTTCAGCGGAGGCCAGCCGGATCAGAACGCGCCGATCCCCATCATCCGGGATGAGGAGCTGGTGCTGCTGCGGGCGGAGGCGAACATCGGGCTCAGCAACTACCCCGCGGCGATCCAGGACCTCGACCTGGTGCGGGTGAACGCCGGTGGCCTCGCGCCGACGACGCTCACCGGGGCGAGTCCGGCCTCGGCCTTCATCGACGAACTGCTCTACAACCGGCGCTACTCGCTGCTTTGGGAGCAGGGCGCGCGCTGGGTCGATGCGCGGCGGTACGGGAGGCTCGGGACGATTCCGGCCCTGGTGCCCAATGGAGCGGTTCCGAACCGGATGCCGATCCCCGCGGACGAGTGCGCGGCACGGAAACTCGGGACGAGCTGCAATCCCCTCGGGACCTGATTCCCGGTTGCCGGGCCATGGAATACCGGCGGGGCGGAGTGATTCCGCCCCGTCGGTCGTTCAGGGTTCGGGGCTTTGCCGGGGCTTGGGCGCGAAGTAGCTTTCCGTCGCCATGGCACGGGGCCGGCCGACCGGCCGCCGGTGGCACCAACTCACACCACGTCATACATCCATGTTTACCAAGATCACCGTCGTCGGTGCTGGCAATGTCGGCGCAACCGCCGCCCAGCGCGTCGCCGAAAAGAACCTCGCGCGCACGGTCGTGATGGTCGATGTCGTCGACGGGGTACCCCAGGGCAAGGGCCTCGATCAGTGGCAGTCCGCCCCGATCGAAGGCTTCGACACGCGCATCGTCGGGACCAACGGCTACGACGCCGCGGCGGGTTCCGAACTCTTCATCGTCACCGCGGGGATCGCCCGGAAGCCCGGCATGAGCCGGGACGACCTGGTGAAGACCAACGCCGGGATCGTCGGCTCGGTGGCGAAGGAGATCGCCCGGGTGGCGCCGCAGAGCATCGTCATCGTCGTCTCCAATCCTCTCGACGTGATGTGCTACGTCGCCATGAAGTCGAG
>JBDTOH010000569.1:0-3905 GCA_039933355.1 Gemmatimonadota bacterium
GGGCCGGAGTTGTCACCAAGATTCTGAAGTAGGGAATGGGGAATAGGGGATAGACGGGGACTCGATTCCCGATTCCCGGTTCCCACTCCAGTGGAGATCAAATGGCAGACAGAATTCGCATCCGGTTAAAGGCTTTCGACCACGTCGTCCTCGATCAGGCGGCGGCGGATATCGTGCGCTCGGTCGAGAAGACCGGCGCCACCGTATCCGGCCCGATCCCGCTTCCGGTGAAGATCTCCCGGTTCACGGTGCTTCGGAGCCCGCACATCGACAAGAAGAGCCGGGAGCAGTTCGAGCTCCGGACCCATAAACGGCTGTTGGATATCAATGAGTCCCGCCCGCAGACGATGGACGCGCTGACCAAGCTCGACTTGCCGGCGGGCGTCGACGTCGAGATCAAGGTTGAGTAGCCGATGACCGCTGGATTGATCGGACGCAAAGTCGGGATGACCCGGGTCTTCACCGAAGATGGTTCGGCGGTGCCCGTCACGGTCATCGAAGCCGGCCCCTGTCGCGTGCTGCAGGTCCGCGAGGAAGCGGTCCAACTCGGCTACGGGGCCAAGAAGAAGTCTCGCGCCAAGAAGGCCGAGATCGGCCACGCGAAAGCGGCCGGCCTGGAGACGGCGCCGCAGATCGTGCGCACGTTCCAGGTGAACGGCGAGGCCCCGAAAACGGGCGACACCGTGACGGTCCAGATCTTCGCCGCGGGCGAGCTGGTCAAGGTCACCGGACAGAGCAAGGGTCGCGGATTTCAGGGCGTCGTGCACCGGTACGGCATCGGCGGTGGGCCAGGGTCGCACGGTAACACGCGGCACCGCAAGCCGGGCTCGGTCGGAGCCGGTACCGATCCGTCGCGGGTCATCAAGGGCAAGCGGATGCCGGGCCACATGGGCGCCGAACGTCACACCGAGATGGGCCTGACGGTCGTCCGGGTCGATGCCGAGCGGAATCTCCTCTTCGTCCGCGGTGCGATCCCCGGCGCTAAGAATGGAATCGTGATGGTGAACAAGCAGGGAGGAAAGAGCCGCCATGCTTGAGGCTCCTCTCTTTTCGTCCGCCGGGGCCAAGTCGACTTCGACCGTAGCGCTGCCGGCTGAGTTCGACGGGACCGTGAACGAACCGGTCATTCACCAGGCCGTCAAACAGTTCCTGGCCAACCAGCGCCAAGGCACCGCGTCGACCAAGACCCGCGCCGAGGTCTCCGGCGGGGGCCGGAAGCCGTGGAAGCAAAAAGGCACCGGCCGCGCTCGTCAGGGCTCGAACCGGAGCCCGCTCTGGCCGGGCGGCGGCACCGCCTTCGGGCCCAAGCCGCGCGACTACCGCGCGTCGCTGCCCCGCAAGGTCAAAACGCTCGCCCGCCAGTCGGCGCTCAACGCCCGGGCTCGTGAGGGCGCGATCGCGGTGGTCGACTCGTTAGGCTTCGAAGTGCCGAAGACGGCGCGGATCGCCGGTCTCCTCGAGTCGATGGCGCTCGCGACCAAGAAGGTCCTCGTCCTCACGAACGGGATCAAGCGGAACGTCTATCTGAGCGGCCGCAACCTGCCCCTCGTCCAGGTGATGCCGTACATCCAGGCCTCGGCGTACGATGTGCTCTGGGCCGATACCGTGGTAGTCGAGCAGGGCGCGCTGACCGGTGAAGCTCCGACGCCCGAGCCCGTGGGAACCGCCCCGGACAAGCCGGCAAAGAAGCCGCGAGCCGCCAAACCGGCAGCGAAGGCCGCAAAGAAGCCGGCGAAAGCCAAGGCCAAGTCGTCCGGCAAGCCGAAGGCGGAGAAAAACGCCAAGAAGCCCGGCGCCAAGAAGACCGCGGCCAAGCCGAAGAAGCCGGCCCCGAAGAAGAAGGGGAGTAAGTAATGCCCTCGCTTCACAACACCGTGATCAAGCCGCTGATCACCGAGAAGAGCTCGGCGGCGTATCAGCTCCGAAAGGAATACGCGTTCGTGGTCAATCCGGACGCCAACAAGCATCAGATCCGGGAGGCGCTCGAGAAGCTGTTCGGCGTGACCGTGACCAGCGTCCGCACGATGCAGATGCGGCGGCACGAGGTCGTTCGCGGGCGCACCCGCGGCACGACGGCCCGGTGGAAGAAGGCCGTCGTGACGCTCAAGGACGGCGATTCGATCGCCGTGTTCGAGGGCTGATATGGCGATTCGTCAATACCGTCCGATGACGGCAGGCACGCGGTTCCGCTCGGTCTCGGGCTTCGACGAGATCACCCGGGCGACGCCCGAGAAGTCGTTG
Source organism: Gemmatimonadota bacterium (assembly GCA_039933355.1). Lineage (GTDB taxonomy): Bacteria > Gemmatimonadota > Gemmatimonadetes > Gemmatimonadales > GWC2-71-9 > SHZU01. The sequence continues at coordinate 2,242 of JBDTOH010000569.1, forward strand.
CTCGAGGTGAAGAAGCGCTCCGGCGGCCGCAACAACATGGGCCACGTCACGATGCGGGCCCTGGGCGGCGGTCACAAGCAGAAGTACCGGATCATCGACTGGCGCCGCGAAAAGACCGGCGTGCCGGCCAAGGTCGCGCACATCGAGTACGACCCCAACCGGACCGCCCGGATCGCGCTCCTGGTGTACGCCGACGGCGAGAAGCGCTACATCATCCATCCGCGCGGCCTCAAGCAGGGCGACACGGTCGTGTCGGGTCCCGGCTCGGACGCGCGGATCGGCAACGCGCTCCCGCTCGGTGAGGTTCCGCTCGGCACGAACGTGCATAACGTCGAATTCCGGATCGCCGGCGGCGGGAAGCTGGCGCGGGGCGCCGGCCAGTATGCGCAGGTCGTCGCCCGGGACGGCGCCTACGTCACCCTCCGGCTCAAGTCGGGCGAGATGCGGATGATCCATTCGCGCTGCCTGGCGACGATCGGGGAAGTGGGCAACGCGGAGCACGAGCTGTTGTCGGTCGGCAAGGCGGGCAAGACCCGCTGGCTCGGCCGCCGCTCGAAGGTCCGCGGGGTCGCCAAGAACCCGGTCGACCATCCGTTAGGCGGCGGTGAAGGCAAGAGCTCTGGCGGGCGTCCGCCGGTCTCTCCGTGGGGCAAGCCGGAAGGCGTCAAGACCCGGCATCCGAAGAAGGCATCGAACCGGCTGATCGTCCGCGGCCGCAAGCGCGGCAAGGCGACTGGGGGCGGGTGAGCTAAATGGCACGAAGCGTCAAGAAGGGTCCATACGTTCAGGATTCGCTGCTCAAGAAGGTGGCGGGCTTGAACAACAGGAACGCGAAGCAGGTCATGAAGACCTGGAGCCGGGCGAGCGTGATTCTGCCCGAATTCGTCGGCCACACGTTCGCGGTGCACAACGGGAACAAGTTCATCCCGGTGTACGTCACCGAGAACATGGTTGGCCACAAGCTCGGCGAGTTCTCGCCGACCCGCACGTTCCGGGGTCATAGCGGGAAGCTCGTCGCCGACAAGAAGGCGAAGCCGGAGTGACCATGGCCGAGGGACATGCGATTCAGCGGCACGTCCGCCAAAGCCCCCGCAAGATGCGGCTCGTGATCGATCTGATCCGGGGCAAGGACGTGAACGAGGCGTACGCGATCTTGAAGTTCAACAAGCGCCACGCCGCGAAGCAGATCAACAAGACGCTCAAGAGCGCCGTCGCCAACGCCGAGCAGAAGGCGATGAAGGACAACGTGCGCTTCGACATCGACGAGCTGATGGTGGCGAAGGCCATCGTCAACGGCGGGACTCCGCTCAAGCGGTTCCACGCCGCCGCGCAGGGCCGCGCCACGCCGATCAAAAAGCGCACGAGCCACGTCGAGATCCGGGTCCGGCCGAAGACCGGCAAGGAGAAGGCTTAATGGGTCAAAAGACCAATCCGATCGGGTTTCGCCTCGGCGTCGTCAAGCCGTGGGTGTCGCGCTGGTATGCCAACAAGGAAATGCCCGCGCTGCTCAAGGAAGACGAGCTGATCCGCAAGTACCTGCTGACCCGGTTGGGTCACGCCGCGATCGCCGAGATCCACATCGAGCGCCGGCCCGGGAAGGTCACCGTGACCATCCACACCGGCCGGCCGGGCGTGGTCATCGGCAAGAAGGGCACCGAGGTCGA
>JBDTOH010000570.1:0-3904 GCA_039933355.1 Gemmatimonadota bacterium
GTGCCCGAAGAGCTCGCTCTCGAAGACGCCCTCGGAGAGCCCGCCCGCGTTCACGATGATGAGCGGCTTATCGCGACGCTTGGACGCGGCGTGAATCCACCGCGCGACGACCTCTTTGCCGGTGCCGTGGTCGCCGGTGATGAGGACGTTCGCGTCACTCGGCGCGATCCGTTCCATCACCTGGAGGACCGGCCGCATCACCGGCGACTCCGCAATCAGATCGGGGAAGCCGTCCCGCCGGAGCGACCGGTTTTCCTGCTCGAGGCGCTGGGCCGAGCGGAGGGCCCGCGAGAGCTCGACCTGGTTACGGACCGTGGTGAGGAGCCGGGCGTTGTCCCACGGCTTCTCGACGAAGTCGCGGGCGCCTAACCGCATCGCCTCGACGGCCTTGTCGACGCTGCCCCACGCGGTCATCACGATCACGGGGAGCGTCGGGTCGATCGCGCGGAGCCGGGAGAGGAGGTCGAGACCTTCCCGGCCCGACGTGGTGTCGCGGGTGTAGTTGAGGTCGATGAGGGCGACGTCGACGGGATTCCGCTCCACCAGCGCGACCACGCCCTCCGGCACGTGAGCGGTGACCGTCCGGAATCCCTCCGATTTGAGCAAAAGCCGGAGCGCCTCGACGACGTCCGACTGATCGTCCGCGAGGAGAACGAGTGGGCTACTCTCCGACAACCCAACCGTCCTTGAGCTGGATGATTCGATGACCGAACCGGGCGTTCTCCTCGGAGTGGGTCACCTGCACGATGGTCGTCCCTTCCCGATTGAGCTGGCTGAACAGCTCCATGATCTCGCGGGCCTGGGCCGAGTGCAAGTTGCCGGTCGGCTCGTCGGCGAGGATGAGCTTGGGCTTGGCCACCACCGCGCGGGCCACGCCGACGAGCTGCTGCTGGCCGCCGGAGAGCTGGCTCGGGAACAGGTCTTTCTTGCCGACGATCTGGAACTTGTCGAGGATGTCGCCGACCATCGCCTGCCGTTCGCCTCGCGAGTAGTCCCGGTACGTGAGCGGCGTCTCGATATTCTCGTAGACGGTTAGGTTGTCGAGCAGGTGGTACTGCTGAAAGACGAAGCCGATATAGAGCTTATTGAGCTCAGCCCTCTGTTTGGGCTTCATCGCGTGGACGGGATGGTCGAGAAACCAGTACTCGCCGGTCCAGGAGGCGTCGAGCATGCCGAGGATGCCGAGCAGAGTCGATTTCCCGGCGCCCGAGGGCCCCATGATGGTGACAAACTCACCCTGCCTGATCTCAGCCGCGATGCGCCGGAGCACGTAGGTGCGGGTGGGGCCGGTCTGGTAGGACTTTTCTATGTCGTGTAGTCGGATCATTGGGAATCGGGAATAGGGAATGGGGAATGGACGGTACGTTCACGAGAGCGTTTCGGCGGCAACCGGCGGCTCAACGCCTGCCGCAAGCGGGTCAGCATCCGGCCAACATTCTGCGCCAGCCGGGTTGCGCCGACAACGGCAGAGCGCGGGACAAGTTCCAAACGACAGATGACTTCGATCTGTGTCTCCGACTCCCGAAGCGATCCGTTCGCTATTGATACGAATCGAATATAGTCCCGCCGGGCACCTCGCCCATTGCCCCCAGCGATGTTGGCGCGGATTGACGTGGCCGAGCGGCGAAGTTGTGACCTGAGGCCGAATCGCGCCTCCTCGGGCAGGGGTCGGGCCAGTCGATGCGCCTCGATCACCAAATCCATCGCCTTCTGCCACACCCTGAGCTGCCGATGATCGTTCACCACCTCGGATCTCCTTAGGATCAGAACCCGAAGGTACGATCGAAGTGTCACCCAAGGCTCACAAGTCATCCGACAAGGACGCCGATTCCATTCCTGATTCCCCATTCCCTATTCCCTATTCCCCACTCGGATACGCCTACTCTTTCCTCAGCACCTCCACGGGGTCCACCCGCGCCGCCCGTCGCGCCGGCAGCAGCGTCGCCGCGACGGCCACGCCGAGGAGGACCAGCGGGACGGCCACGTACGTCACCGGATCCATGCTGGTCACGCCGAACAGCAGGCCTTTGAGCAATCGTCCGGAGGCGGCCGCGCCGATCAGGCCCACCACGACGCCCGCGCCGGCGAGCTTGAGCCCGTCGCGCACGATCGCACCGACCACGGTGGCCTCGGTGGCGCCTAACGCCATCCGGATGCCGATCTCCCGGTTGCGCTCCGACACGAGATGCGACAGCACGCCGTACAGGCCGATCGCCGCCAGGAGCAGCGCCACCGCCGCAAAGGTCGCGAGGAGCCGCATCGTGAAACGGCGCTGCGCCAGCGAGGACTCGAGGGTCTCGCGGAGGCTACGCATCGAAAGCGTCGCCAGATCGGGGTCGATCGAGGCGACCGCCTGCCGGATCGCATCGGTCGCGAGTGCGGGATCGCCCTTGGTGCGGACGACCATGCCGCCGATGTCGAAGGCCTCCTGCTCGACCGGCACGAACACCGCGAATGGGGCCTCGGCGTCGAAGCCGTATTCCCGGACGTCGTGCACGACCCCGACGACCTCGCGAGCTTGGCCCCACACGCTGACCCGGCGGCCGATCGGCCGCCCGTCCGGAAACAGCCTGGCGACCAGCCGCCGGCCCAGCACGATGACGTTAGGCGCGCCCGCCGTGTCTCCCGCGGTGAACAGCCGGCCGGAAAGCAGCCGGACGCCCGCGACCGAGAAGTACGACTGGCTCACCGAGCGGAACGCGGCATCGGGCCAGGCGCTCCCCGGACCGGTGGCGGCACCTTCCGGCGTCACCGTTCCCGTATTCCCGAGGCCCGAGAGCGGCGGGACGTTGATGGCGGCCGCTCCGACCACTCCAGGAATCTGTTCGAGGCGAGTGATCGCGGTCCGGTAGAACTGACGCTGGACCGGGGCGCTCGCGTACTTCTGGTCGCTGAGCATCACCAGGAAGGTGAGCGTGTTGGCCGTGTCGAAACCACCGTCGACCTGCTCGACCGCTCGATAGCTCCGGATCAGCAGCGTCGCCGCGATCACCATTATGAGCGACAGCGCGACCTCCGCCATGACCAGCACCCGCCGCACCGTGTGGGAGCCGCGCCCCGCGGTCGCGCCCCGGGTGGACTCCCCGCCGAGACCAGTGGCGGGGCTCGAGCTCAGCGCGAGCGCCGGATAGGCGCCGACGAGCACCGCCGTCAGCGCCCCCACCACGGCCGCGAACAGCAGCGCCGTTCCATCCATCCGCACCGCCGTCATCCGGTCGAGGTTCGCGGGCGCCGCCGCGAGCAGGCCCTCGAGCGCCCACCGCGCCAGAATCAAGCCGAGGCCGACGCCGAGCCCCGCGAGCACAACGCTCTCGGTGAGCAGCTGCCGGGCGACCCGGCCTCGCGTCGCGCCTAACGCGCTCCGGAGAGCGAGCTCGCGCGACCGGCTGGCGCCCCGGGTAAGGAGCAGGTTCGCTACGTTGACACAGGCGATCAGCAGGACCACCGCCATGGCCACGGCAACGAGGAGAAGGGCGGGCCGGATGTGCTCGCTGGTATGGCGCTGAAGGTCGGCGACGAGCACGTCCTGATCCCGATCTTCGGGGTACTCGCGCGCAAGCGCGCGCGCGATTCGGCTGAGATCGGCTTGGGCCGCCGCGAGGCCAACCCCTTCCCTCCGCCGTCCGAACGCGAAGTAACTCCGGTTGTCCCGAACCGCGCGGGATGGTTCGATCCCCATCGGGACGAAAATCTCCGGTGCCCGAACCGAAACGTTCGCCCCGACCGGGATCGTCGGCGGAAACTCGAACGTCTTCGGGAGAACGCCGATCACCGTCCTCGGCTGACCATCCACGGTCACCGTGGCTCCGACGACCGACATGCGGCCACCGAAGCGCCGCTGCCAAAGGCCATACGTGAGCACCGCGACCTGTTCATCCGGGCCGCCGGGCCGCACGTCGTGAAA
>JBDTOH010000571.1:0-3904 GCA_039933355.1 Gemmatimonadota bacterium
CAGGGATTGCTGGCACCCGGCAGCCGCGTGGTGGAGACGGAAGTCGCGGCGCGCCTTGGCGTCAGTCGCACGCCGGTGCGCGAAGCGTTGCAGCGCCTCCAGCAGGAAGGCTTCGTCGTCGGTGCGCCCGGTGCGCAGCAAGCGCGGCTCACCGTGGCGCCGCTCACGCGCGCGGATGTCCACGAGCTGCTGAACATCGTCGGTGAGCTGGAAGGATTGGGAGCGCGATGGGCCGCCGGCCAACCGGTCCCCCAGCGACGCCTGCTCGCCAGGGAGCTCAAGGCGCTCAACGGTGAGTTCTACAAGACGGGACGCGCCACGCCGACGGACCACGCGCGCCTCTACGAGGCAGACGAGCGGCTGCATCGCAAGATCGTCGAAGCGTGCGCCGGACCGCGGCTCATCGCACTGCACGACAGCGTGAAGCCGCAGGCGGAGCGCTACATCCGCATGTACATCAGCATGCTCACGAGCGACATCCGGAGCTCAGTGGGCGAGCATGATGCGATTACCAATGCGATCGAGGAGGGTCAGGCGCCGCGGGGGTCCGGCGCCTGGTGCTCACTCACATAAGTGCCCGATATACCCGGGACGCACCGGAGTTGCTTGCGGAGGCGAGGGAAGTCTTTCCCGACGTTACAATCGCCCGAGACGGGATGGTGGTCGAGGTGCCGTTTCCGGACCGAGAGCCGCGATCCGATGACAGCGGGACCAGCGCACCGACTGCCTGAGCCGCGGCTCCGCTAGTTTTTAGCTCCGAAACCCGCACCAGCCCGAATCATCCGCCGCCAAAACGCCAACTCCTCCGGCCCCTTGAGCAAGAACCCTTCGAAGCCCGTTTCCAAGAGGGGCGCACGGCCCGTGAGCCCGGCCGCGTGCGCCGCCCGGGCAAAGGTGTTCTTGAGCCGCCCAACGATCCGGCCGATAGCTCCCGCCTTCAGGTTCGAGGGCACGTGGAGAACGGCCCGGAGCCGATCCGGGAGAACCACGAACTCGTCGAGGATGATACCCGGATAGGCGGACGCCAGATCGAGCCAAGCTTTTCGGACCAATTCTCCCATCTGGTTGAGACCGGCGCCCGAGGCTGTCAGACCACAGAAGATCGGAGTCCGGTCCCGAGCCCAGAGACTGACCGCCCAGACTCCATCGCTGAGCGGTTCTCGAAGGGATTTCATGCCTGGATTCTCCTCATCGGCCAGAGGATGATCGACCGACAGAGCCATTGTCATTGAGGTCTCGTGTTAGAGCCACAAACAAGCTGTGGCTGATAGTGTGACGAGCGTTAACCGTTTTGATGCACGTTGGGAGCGAAAAGTGGCAGTTTGGCCGCCTGAACCACGGGTGGCCGGCGGGTCTTGACGTAGAGGTCCACATCGAACCGCTTCTTCTGCGTGGTAAGACTCTGGTAGCGGACCAGCCCGAAAATCGGCCGCCGGTAGAAGGGTCGGTCGAACTTGCCGAAACACCAGAGAATTCCTCCGTACGAATTGGGGTCTCGACCGTCGAGAGCATACTTGTGGTTGAGGTGCTCGAGGATTCGCAGCGCGTCGGCCGGTGACTTGGTCCACAGAAGCACCGATTTCCCCCAAAGCATCCGGAGGTAGTTGTGGAGCTCCCCGTCGCGCAGGAGGGAGACTTGGCAGGCGTTCCAGAGGTCGTCGTGCGTCTGTGCGAGCTCGAGCTCCCCGTCCGTGTAGAACACCGGCCGCGGATCGGAGGAATGGTCCTCGAGCTCCTTCCTCGCCCAGGCAGGGACGGCATCGAGGGTGCGGTGGCCGCGGTTCTTGAACACGAAATTGTGCGACAGCTCGCGCCAAGTCACAATCTGGTCGAGGAACTTTCCGTAGTTTTGCCCCGCATCTTGCGCGCGGGCGCTGAGCAACACTTCGTGGGCGCTGACGTTTCCAAAGTGGAGATAGGGCGAGAGCCGGCTCGACCCATCGGCGTTCGGGTCGCTGCGGTCGGCGTCGTACCGGTGAAGGCCGCGGCTCACGAACTCTTCGAGCCGAGTGCGGGCCGCGCGACTGCCGCCGCGGATCGTGGGTGAGGGTGGCACCGAATGATCGATGTCGCACCCGGACACCAACGTCGCGATCCGGCTCGGCTCGACGTGCGTGGGTTGGAACGGCAGAGCCACCTTGCTGCGGATCTTGGGCTCGGGCGGGTCGAACCGGAAGAGATAGTGGGGAAGCGCGTTCATCAAGATCGGGCGGATGCCACGCGCGGTAACATGCTCCCGGTCGTGAAAACGCATTGGGACGATCGTGGCCGAATCGACGGCAATCACGGGCGGCTCGACTTTCCTGCGCAGAGCCCGGGTCTGGCGCGGGATGATGAACGTCGGGAAGAAGTCCGTCACGACGAGCGCGGCTCGCTCGGCGAGCACCCGAAGCGGCGAGCGCGCGCGGCTCGCTCCGTGATCCTCGCGGGCCTGCTTGGACCGCTGGTCGAGGTCGAAAGCGTATTGGATCCCGCGAGCCTCGAAGTCCTCTGCGAGATCGACTACCGACTCGAGCACGAACGTGTGAATCCGGTCGCTGGCCCAGGGATAGTCCGGCCGGAGCCCGTGGTAGATGAGCAGTGGAAGCCGGAGCTGGTTCGCCTGTTCGATGGCGAACCCAAGGGCAAAGTTCTCGCTGATCCGAAGCGTGACGTTCTGCATCCAGTAAAGGACAAATTCCCCGCCGGGTCGAGGGCCGGGCTCAGTGCCGGCATGGATGCGGAGGGTGGCGGTCACGAGGCTCGGAAGTCGGAAGTCGGAAGTCGGAAGTGGGGGGTCCGCGAAGCTGGTAATGAGCCTCGATCGGAGTCTGATCGCAACCCAGCGTCTCTCCTCGCCAATCTAGGAGAGGATACGTAGCTTCTCCTAGCCGCACTAGGAGAGACCATAGACCGCGGTTCCGAGGCGTTCCAGGGGCACCCTCGACATGCTGATCCTGAAAGCCGTGTCGCTCGGGCCGATGCACGGCTACGGCATCCTGCTCTGAATCCAGCAGTTCTCCCGCGACACACTCGCGATTCAGCAAGGATCGCTCTACCCCGCCGTCTATCGTCTCGAGCATCAGGGCCTCCTCCTGAGCGAAAGGGGGACGAGCGACAATGGCCGTCGAACGAAGTTCTATCAGCTCACGGCTCACGGGCGCCGCCGGCTCAAGGAAGAGTGCGAGTCGTGGAGCCGGCTGGTCGAGGCCATCGGCGCCGGCATGAACGTTTCGCCCACGGATGTGCGCCCATGATCAAACGGCTTCGCGATTCTTCCGATTCAGCTTGCCCCCCGAACGTGGCGGCGGGAGATCGGGACCCGGATCGAGATCGGGGCCGATCCCGCGACTGTCCGGCGGATGATCGTGAGCCGGGCCGCGCGGCTTGTGGTGAGCGGGGTTGTGATCGGGCTGGGCATCGCGTGGCTCGCCGCTTGGCTCTCCGCGGGTTCGTGTTCGGAGTCGTGTCCGCGATCCGATCACGTACGCCGCGGTGCCGGTTCTGTTCGCGGCGGTTGGAATCCTCGCGAGCTATCTCCCCGTCCGCCGGGCGACCCGAGTGAGCCCGACCGAAGTGATGCGCGACGAATGAGCTCGCTTGCATGGCTACCGTATTTGCTCCGAGGCTTTCTGTTTGGGGACGGCGTCAGAGATCCGGTCACCTCCAGGCTGGTTCCGATGATCTTCGGGCTGCCAGGGCTGATCACGACGCATGTCCCCGCGCGCCGAACGAGCGGGGCAACGCCGATCGAGATACAGAAAAGGCGGCTGATCCGCAGGCTAGCAAGTATGGCGCTCTTGCGGCGGAACTCGAGGGTCAATGCGGCAGTGAGGTCTGGGGGGCGATCCTGCGAGCGTGGATGGAGGCGGCGGGTCTTGGCGCCGTGAGCGCCTGTCGGGGAAGGACTTAGCGCGCCAGTGGC
>JBDTOH010000572.1:0-3902 GCA_039933355.1 Gemmatimonadota bacterium
CATGCGACCAGCCGTACGAGTAGCCCCCGGTCACGTCGATGCTGCCGGGCAGCCCCTTGAACGGCGCCGAATAATTGAGGTACGTCGTGGCCGTCGTGTTCGACTGGCTCTGGTTGGCGCGGTAGTCGCTGCCGCCGTTGCCGTTCTTCGTCTGGCCGTGGAGGACGCTCGGAAAGAAAGTCTGCCGGTCCGTCCGAGTGACGTCATAGGCAAGGTCGCCGTTGATCCGGAGCCCTTCGAGGAAGGGCAGCCTGTACCCGGCCTGCACGCTCCCGATGCTCCGGTAGGTGATCCCGCGGTCAGTCGCCAGGTTGAGAAGCGCCACCGGATTGTCGGGTGACTGAATCGAGTTCCCGGGCCAGTCGTAATAGCCGGTTCGGGTCGTCGGATCGAGGATGGGCTGCGTCGGCCCCATCTGGGCTGCGTTCGAGAGAACGCCGCCGGGAGTGAACAGATCCTTGTTGCGGGCGCCGAGCAAGTTCGCGCGGACGTCCAGGCGGTCTTTGAGGAGCCGCTGCTGGAAGTTCACCCCGATTGAGACTCGCTCGGTGGTGGTGCCCTTGATGATGCCGTCCTGGTTGAGAAATCCCCCCGAAAGACGCCAGTTCGTGTTGTCGGTGGCGCCGGAGACGGCGAGGTTGTGCTCCTGGCCGAACGCGGTGCGGTCCACCTGGCTGAACCAGTCGGTGGTCGAGTTCAGGAGCTGGAGGACGTTTTGGGGCGCGTACTGCGTAACCGCGGCCCGGAACTGGGTCGCGTTCAGCATGCTCGGAAGCTTGGTGACGTGGGAGGACGACACGCTGCTCGAGTACTCGAACTGGGTTCCCTGGCGTCCCGATTTGGTCTTGATCAGCACAACGCCATTGGCTGCGTTGGCCCCGTAGATCGCGGAAGCCGAGGCATCGCGGAGGACGGTGATGCTCTCGATGTCGTTCGGGTTGAGGAAGTTGAGCGGGTTACGGCCGGCCGACAGTCCTCCGCCCGCCCCGGCGCCGACCGGTACGCCATCGATGACGAAGAGGGGCTCGCTGCTGGCATTGATCGAGGTCGCGCCGCGGATCCGGACCGAGAAGCCACCACCCGGCTCGTTGTTGTCGACCACTTGCACGCCGGGCACTTTGCTCCGAATGAGCTCTTCGGGGCTGATGATCCGGCCGGTATTGAAGTCCTCCGACGACACCTGGGTCACGGCGCCGGTGATATTCCCGGCCCGCTGCTCGCCGTAGCCGGTCACCACGATCTCGGCCAGGCTCAACGCCTGGGCGATCAGGGCGATGTCGGCGTCCACCGTTTGGCCGGCACCGAGTGTCACGGTGCGGCCGGCGGGGGTATAGCCGATCAGTCTAGCGCGGAGGGTATCGGTGCCTGCTGGGATGCCGGTCAGGATGAATCGGCCGTCGGCGTCGGTCTGTGCGCGATGCGAGCCGTAGGAGACCATGGCGCCGGCGATGGGGCCTCCAGGGCCGGCCTGGTTGGTGACTCGTCCTCGGATTGTGCCGGTCTGCGCGTCCGCGCGAGCCGGCGCCATCCACAGTATTGCGAGGAGCGCACCAAGGAGGTACTGACGTGGTCTCATAGGCATCCACTTCTGCGAGGGGAGGGAACGCAAAAAGCCCGGGTGAACACGGTACTTTGGGCGGAAGGCAGCGGGCACACAGGTGCTCCGCGAATTGCAGAAGTTAGGTGGACTGATGCATAGGGCATCACATTGATAATGCGCCGCCCGGCCTGGGAGGTCAAGTCTGGGCCAGCCCGGTTGCGGGGTCCGCGCCGGGGCGGAGTAATTTGGATCCCACGGGCTCGCTCGACGCTCGAACCGCCGCCTCACCCATTTCTCTGTTTCAGGAAGGTCGCCCGCGATGTCTACCGCCCGCGGACTCATCCTCGCCGTACTGGCCGCATGCACGCCGACGGCTCGCGAGCTCGACGCTCAGGCCCGTCGCGCGGTCGCCACGGTGGACGCCCGCCCCACGGCCGGATGGGTCCGCGACGGCGTGATCTATGAGCTCAACACCCGCGCCTTCTCCAAAGAAGGAACGTTCAATGCGGTAACCGCGCGGCTCGGCGAGCTCAAACAGCTCGGGGTCACGATCATCTGGCTCATGCCGGTCCATCCGATCGGTCAGGAGAAGAAGAAGGGGACGGTCGGGAGCCCGTACGCCGTTCGGGACTACTTCACGGTCAATCCGGACTACGGCACCGAGGCCGATCTCAAGCGGCTCGTCCGGGAGGCGCACGGTCTCGGCCTCAAGGTCATCATCGACATCGTTGCGAATCACACGTCATGGGACAACCCCATGATCAAGACCCCGTCCTACTACAAGCGCGACGCTTCAGGAAAGATCCTGTTTCCCTACGATTGGTCCGACGTCGCCTGGCTGGACTACAGCAACCCCGACCTCCGCAAGTACATGAATGGGATGCTGCAGCATTGGATCCGCGACTACGATCTCGACGGCTTCCGCTGCGACGTTGCCGGCGCTGTGCCGACCGACTTCTGGGAGGACGCCCGGCGGGACCTGGAGAAGATCAAGCCGGAGATCGTTATGCTGGCCGAGTCGCACGAGCCGGAGTTGCTGGTGAAGGCGTTCGACCTCGATTACGGCTGGCCGGTCTACCACGCCATCAAGGACGCGATCAATGGGAACCGCGGGGCCCAAGCGGTCCGCGAGGAGTGGGAGGCGGAACGGCGCAACTATCCTAAAGGAGCGCTCCACATGCGGATCTCCGACGATCACGACGAGCAGCGCGCGATCGCGCTCTTCGGGGCGCGCGGGGCGCTGGCGGCGTCGGCTCTGGTGTTCACCATGGACGGCGTGCCGCTGCTGTACAACGGCATGGAGGTCGGCGACGTCACGGAGAGCACCGCGCCCGCACTCTTCGAGAAGCTCCCGGTCTTCTGGGGGATCCGCGAGAGCCGGCCCGCCTTCCCGGCGTTCTACCAGCGGATGATCCCGCTCCGCCAAGCCCATTCCGCCCTTCGCCAAGGCGCCACAACGTGGATCCGCAACTCGGACGAGGATCGGATCGTCACCGTTCTTCGTCACGACGATGGCGAAGAGGTCCTCGTGGCGGTCAATCTCTCCAACCGGCCGTTCATGGGGACGGTGGAGCAGGCGGGTAACGGATTCATCGAGATCACGCCTGGCGGGGACGCGGCGGGCGCGGTACCGCTGCCGGCGCTGTCGCTCAACGCCTGGGGCGTTCGGATCTTTCGGAGAGGGAAGTAGCCTAACGGGCTGGCGTCAGGTCCAACACGAACGCCGTCATCGGCGCGAGCACGGGAAGCGGGACGTAGCCGCTCATTCGACCGTTGGGACCGATCTCGAGCGGCGCGGCGGCGCCGGCGCCGAGGGCATCGCGCGGGTGGTACCGGCCGGGCGGGAGCGCCCCGACGTCCGATCCCAGCGCCACGCCCGTGAGCGGCGCGCCGCCCAGGTTCGCCACCACGATGACGGCGCGCGAGCCGTCGCGCCGGACGAACGCCAAGGCGGCGTCGGAGCCCGTGTCGAGCGGGATCAGCGTACCGGTCGCAAGCGCGGGGTGGGCGGCTCGGAGGTGAATGAGGCGGCGGTACAGAGCGAGGAGTGAGGTCGGGTCGGCGGCCTGGACCGCAACGTTGGCGGTGAGGGAGTCGTCCCGCATCCGCTCCCATGGCGTCCCGGTCGTAAAGCCGGCGTGCGGGCCGTCCGCGGTCCACCCCATCGGCGTGCGAATGAGCTGGTCCGGCTTGGGGCCCGTCATCCCGAGCTCTTCGCCATAGTAGATGAACGGCAGGCCGGGCAGGGTGAGCAAGAGCGCCGCGGCGAGGCGCGCCTTACCCCAGTCGTTGCCGAGCTCGGTCCTGGTCCGCGGCTGGTCGTGGTTGCGGAGGAACGGGGACCAGCGATACGCGGGAAGCA
>JBDTOH010000573.1:0-3888 GCA_039933355.1 Gemmatimonadota bacterium
CAAGCAGTGCCAGCAAGAAGAGCCGAGCCATATGCGATTCCTTCAGGTGTCCTCAACGGGCTAACGACTCGTGCGCCAGCGGCGGGCGCCACTGGGGGCAGAGCGGCCGCACCATCCAAAGCCAAGATAGGGGCGCGGCCGCGACTTGTCGAACGGAGGACCGAGCGCCCGTCCGCTGCAACCGCACCGGGTTAGACGGCAGCCCTAGCCACGAACGCCACTACCAAGCGGGCCAGCCCGCCATCCTCGTCCGTGAAACGAACGCACGGGGAACCGGTGGCTCCGCGGAGAATTATTCGTCCCCGCGTCCATCCACCTGGCCCACGACTGGATCGGCGTTGCCGCTCGCTCGACGTCCGCGTGATGCGAGTGAATGCCCAACCAGTCCATCGACACGCCACTCCACGCTTCGGGGCCGTCGTCCTTATATGTGATGGTGCGCATCGCCTCGTACATGTTCGGCATGTGCCGGCGTCCGGCGATCGCCGTCTCGAGCAGCCCGGCCGCATTGCTCGTCAACGGATGCGATTCCCTTCCGTTCGATGCGGTGACCCGGATTCCGCCCCGCGCGTGATCGGCGATGAGATCGCCGGCGGGGACCATTTGGCGAAGTCCCCGTCGCCGGCACCCCGGATCTCCTTGCCGTTACGGTGCTTTCCGGCGCAAGCTCGATCGCGCCAGCCCGGCAGACCCCAGCCCGCTGCGCCTTGTCACGGCACCGGACGCGTGGGTAGACTGGCGGGAACCCTCGGAGCTCGCCGGCCATCGATGGTCGGCGGGCTCTCTTGCTTCGGTCGGTTCTGGCGATCGTGCCGTCGCGCTGCTGGCGCAGAAAGGGAGACATGGCGAAGCCGTTACGGGTGGCGTTGCTCGGGTTCGGCACGGTGGGCTCGTGGGTCGCGCGGATTCTGATCGAGCGACCGGAGTTGGCGGACCGGCTCCAGCTCACCCACATCTACAACCGCGACGTCGCCCGGAAGCGCGTGGCCTGGGTGCCTGGGTCGGTCGCATGGACCGACGATGTCGAGGCGCTGTTCGCCGCGAAGCCCGACGTCGTGATCGAGCTCATTGGCGGTCTCGATCCCGCCGGTGGTTGGGTGGACCGGGCGCTCGCCCAGGGTGCGTCAGTGGTTACCGCGAACAAGATGCTGATGGCGGCGCGGGGGCCGGAGCTCCTCCGGCTAGCCGTCACCAACGACGCGCAGATCCGCTTCGAGGCTGCCGTCGGCGGCGGAGTCCCGCTCATCCACGGCATCAAAGAGGGCCTCGCGGGCGACCGGCTGTCGCGCGTGGCCGGCATTCTCAACGGGACCTGCAACTACACGCTGAGCCGGATGGAGGACACCGACGAGTCGTTGGAGGTGGTGCTCGCGGACGCGCGCAGGCTTGGCTACGCCGAGGCCGATCCCAGTGCGGACATCGACGGAGACGACGCGGCTGCGAAGATCGTCGTTCTGGCCGGCATCGCGTTTCACCGGCATTTGCGGATGGCGGACGTGCCGCGCCGGTCCATCCGCAGGGTCGCCGGCGCCGACTTCAAGTACGCTCGCCGGCTCGGCTGCACCATCCGGCAAGTGGCGCTCGTCGAGGCGGCCGGGGCTGAAACCTTCCATGCGTTCGTCGGGCCCGCGCTCGTCGAGGCCCACTCGGGCTTCGGCCGCACCTACGGCGCCGACAACTTCGTGACCGTGGCCGGCCGGTTCCTCGGCGAGAGCAGCTTCACCGGACCCGGCGCCGGAGGGAGCGCGACGGCGGTGGCCGTCGTGTCCGACCTGCTGTCGCTGGCGGCCCGGCCGGGCCGCGACGTGCGGGAGGAGTGGCAGCCGGCATCGGTGGTGCCGGCTCCGGCGCGGCCCTACTACCTCCGCTTCGTCGTCCGCGACCGCCTCGGCATCCTGACGGCGATTGCGGGCGCGCTGGAACGGCACGGCATCAATGTCGACGCCGTGCTGCAGGAGCCGGGTTATCCGAAGGACGCGCTCCCATTCGTCATCACGGTCGACCCCGTGGAGGAAGCCGCTCTGGAGGTCGCGCTAGCCGGGATCGCCGGTGCGGACTTTCACGCGGCGGCGCCGTTGGCGCTGCCCATGTTCGGGGGCAAGAGCCGCTGACGCAAGGCGAGGTATGGTGTGAGCCGGAGCTGATGTCCACCGGCCTGCGCCGGGCCCACCTCGATGTGGTGGATCGGGGCGGGCACGTGGGCGCAAGGCGGTAGCCGCAACAAAGGGTTAGGCCTCAATTCGGACGCAATGCTCGAAACTGCATGATAATCTCATCCCCAAACGCAACGGCAGCCTCGAGAAAATCCCTAAGGCCTACTGCTCGAAGAACGTTGGCTGGTACGTTCTTTACGGCCGAGGAGTCCGGCGGGAGCTGATCAATCAGCGGCAGCTTCGGGAGGCCATGTTCACGAAAGGCGCGCGAGTAAGGTGTGAAGCTCATGATGATCCAGCCGAATTCGTCGTATCGCTCCTTGAGGGCGAGAAAGGCTGCTTGGCGCTCGACTGAAAGGTCACCGAACCATCCTGGAAGCAAGGGCTCGGTGTAGCTGAGCAAGGGGTCAAGACGTGCAGCGATGTACGGCGACATGTATGCTTTGAACCACGTGGCTGCGAACACCGCCTGGAACTGGTCCCATGTGACCAATTCCACGTTCGTACTTGCGGCCGCCTGGAACGCGCCCTCTTGAAAACCCGATGTGGAGATGATGTAGCCGACATGTGCTCCGATATCTGTGAGGACTGTCCTAAAACCATGGACGACGTTCTGCGGCACACGGGCGCGCCAGTGCTTGCACTCGCAGACGGTGGCGAACTTGCGTCCTTGGATCTCCTCCTGTGCCCAGACATCAAGTTCCACTGATCCCCGGACCGTTGCGACCTTCTTCTCGACTACGACTTCGAACCCACACTCCGACAAGATCATTCCGACGGCGATCTGCAGATCTTTCCAGTCTGAAGGGATAGATGCAGTGAGCATGCTAGATGGCCCAACGGCAAAGGGATAGGCTGGGGCGCGGCCGACATGCTACAACGCGGGAGGAGAGGCGTTCGACCACGACGTCAGGCTTCATCTTGTGGAGGCCATCAATAACAATCGATCATCGAAGTGGCAGCGCTGCACTCAGCGAGGCGTCCGTGCTGAAGATCCCGGCGAACGCAGGATTCTCAAGCGCTGCTCGAACGATGCCCCGAGCCAACGCCTCTTGGCTAGCGAACAACGCGCGGACGGCCGGGTCAAGTTGGCCGAACGATGTGCCATGCACAAATCCGGACCGGTGCTCGTACATCGAGCGTAGCTCCTGTTCGGGGAGAGCTAGGGCAGGGACCTTCTGGCCAATCGCGAGGAGACGGTCGACGAAGACCTTTGTCGAGCCGGCGTGACGGCCCTTGGGGAGGCGTTCGTCGCGGACTCGGACGAGCGCCTCCAGGGCTGTCGTCAACAGCGGCCAACGTGCTTCGACGTAGTAGCTGCGAAATGCCATCTCGATGTTCCAGATGCATACTCTGAGACGTTCCGATACGGTCGCCGCCTCGAACCCAGCATAAAGGTTGCGAAGGGCAGTAAGATCCTCTGGCAGGAGCCAATCAATGGCCGGATCCACGACGAAGGCATTGGACGCAGTGAACCCGGCTTGCAGAGGCCGGATCTCCGTCCGTCCGTCCGGAAATGTACGCAGAACCGCCGCGTGGCTCAGGCCGACTGAGGTCGGGTGTACTATGCGGGAAAGAAAAACTGCCATCTGAAGCCGATCACCAGGATCAAATGCCGGCTCGTGATCAGGTTTCAAGTCGTGACGCCAGAACGCGTAGGGGAACCAGTAGTGCCGGACTGGATCAAAGTTCTCACCTGGTGCTTCGCATGCAACACGAAGCCGCTCAGCACGAA
>JBDTOH010000574.1:0-3873 GCA_039933355.1 Gemmatimonadota bacterium
TCAGTCTCCTCGTCCGCGAAGCGTGGGAGAGCATCGAGCTCGACGCGGTCTCGAGCCGGGTCTGGCAGCTGCTCGAGACCCCTCGGACCACGACGGAGCTCGTCGCGACCCTGGTACGGGAGTTCGATGTCACTCGAGAACAATGCCGCGCCGACCTCGAGCCCGTACTCACCGCGTTGCGTGAGGCGGGAGCGCTGTGCCTATGTCAGCCGTGCTCGGGCCATGGTCCAGCGCAGCGAGAGCCCTGCCGGACGCTCGAGCTCGTTGGGGGCGGGCGCGACAGCCGCTCGGAGCCCGAACCTTGAGACTCAACGCTCTGCTCGCCGCGCCGAGGGCCTGGACGGCGCATGGCCTGACCTTCTCGCAGCATGAAATGGCGGGAGCCGACGTCCATGTCACGTTCGGCGAGGCTCCCGAGCGGCTCGACGAGCCGTGCGCCCGCACGCCTCAGCGGGACGCCGGCCCGGGTGATTGGCTGGTCCGGCTCGCGCCTGACCGGCGGCTGCGGGCCACCGACGGCCGCATGATCACGATTGACGCTCCGCCCGACGCGAACCAGGCCGATCTCGCCCGCTGGATCGAAGGGCCCGCCACGGCGGCGATCCTCTACCAGCGCGGCATCTTGCCCCTCCACGCCAGCGCCGTTCTCATGGACGGAGAGCTGGTCGCATTCCTGGCGCCGAGCGGAACCGGCAAGTCTTCGCTCGCGGCCGGGTTCGTGGCGGACGGGGCGACCCTGTTCGCCGACGACCTGCTTGCCGTTAGGCTGGACGAGGACGGTGCGCCGAAGGCGTTCCCCGGCTCGACCCGGCTCCGGATCCCGGCCGCCACGTGGGCGGCGCTCGGATCGGGCGCGTTCCGGGTTCTCCGCGAGGATCCCGATGGGAAGCGGGTAGTGCTCACGGGAAGGCCGCGCGCCAACGAGCCGAGGCCGATCGCCGCGATCTTCCTGCTCGAGATCGGCGCGGACCTGTATGCGTCCCGGCTCGCCGGATTCGCGCTGCTCCGCCAGCTCCGCCATCTGGTCGCCCGGCCCGCCCTCGCTCGGCCGTTAGGTGCGGAGGCCGCCGTCTTCGCCGCGCTCGGCCGGATCACGGAGGTGGTCCCCGCCTGGCGGCTGGTTCGTCCCGAGGCCGGCTGGTCGTTAGGCGCCGCCCAGTCCCTGATCCGCGGCTGCCTCGCCGCCATCCCCCCGGCTCCCGTTCCCGAGTCCTCGGTCCCTGTCCACGAGGCCCCTGCCCATGCCGTCTGATTCCGCCGTCATCACCCGCACGCCGGATCAGCCGTGGTGCGACCTCGGAGCGGAAGTGGTCGTCCTCAGGATTCGCGACAGCGCCTACTACCGCTTCGAGGCGTCCGGACGTTCGGTCTGGCTCCTCCTCGAACAGCCGCGGACCTTCGGTGAGCTGATCGATGGCCTCTCGCATGAATACGCCGGAGAGCGGAGCACGATGGCCGTCGAGGTGGAGGACTTCCTCACCAAGTGCACCGATCTCGGGCTGGTGACGGTGGCCGCGCTCGATGCCTAACAAGGCCGTCAGGCTCGCCTTGGCGCTCGAGGCGGCGGCGTGGCTGTCGTCGGCCTCCGTGCTGCTCCGCCTGATGCCGGTGAGCCGTCTGTTCCGCGAGCTCCCGCCCGGCGCGCTGCCCGATCCACTCGGACCCGGTCCGAAAGAGACGATCGAACGGGTTCGGAGCGCGGTGGGTGCCGCCGCCGGCGTGCTCCCGTGGCGGCCGGCCTGCCTGCCGAAGGCGCTCGCCGGGGTCCTGATGTGCCGAGCCCGCGGGATCAAGGTGCCGGTCGCGTTGAGCGTGACGAACCGGGGCGGCTTTGGAGCTCACGCCCGCCTCGACGCCGGCTCCGATATGGACCTCGAGCTCGCGTCTCCTGACGGCCGCAAACACCTCGGCCGGATGATCCTGGCGTTCTGATGGATGCGCTCGTGGCGGTGCTGGGTTCGAGCGATCATGCCACGGGCGACCTCGGCAGCATGCTTGACGCGCACTGGCCCGAGTCGGAGCGCCACGATGCTCGCTACGAGGCCGCGGGGATCGCGCTCGCGGCCACGCGGACCGCGGCGGGCGGGGCCGTCGTCGGATTGCCGCGGGTTCATCAAATCGGGTCGGTTCGGGCGGTTCAACGGTTCGACTGGCCCAGCCTCGCCGGTCCGGCTCCGGTGCCCTGGTTCGAGGACGGAGCGTCGCCTTCCCCGGCAACTCCGACCACGATCGCGTGGGACGAGGCGACCCGGACGCTGATTGTCGCGCGCGACCCGATGGGCGAGAGCCCGCTCTGGTACGCGGCTCAGCCGGGGCGCTTGGCGGTCGCGACCTATCCCGGCGCCCTCCGCGCGCTCCCTTGGGTGTCGGACGCGCCCGACCCGCTCGGGTGGCCGGCCTTCGAGGCGCGGATTCCGCTGCTCGCGGGCGAGACCCGCTGGCGCGATCTTCGGCGTCTTCCGCCGGGACATCTGCTGGTTGCCCGGGACGGACGGATCGAGATCCACGCCTGGTGGGCGCTCGAGCCGACCCGCCTCGAAGCCCTGCCTAACGACGCCGGCTGGTTCGAGCGGATCCGGCTAGCGCTCGAGCGCTCGGTGGCAAGGCGGATTCCGGCGGCCGGCGCCGTGGGGACCCAGCTGTCGGGCGGCCTCGACTCGTCGGCGGTGGCGCTCCTCGCCGCGCGCGCGCTCGCACCGCCGGGCCGCGCGCTCCACACCTTCAGCCACGTCCCCGCGGTTCGGTGGAACCCGCCGCAGCCGGGTGACGAGACGCCCTACGTGGAGGCGGTGCTCGGTTGCATGCCTAACGCCATTCCCCACTTCGCCACCGGTGAGAGCGGGCCGCCCGGGCCGGCGCACGGCGAAGCGCTCCATGGGCACGACCGGGAGGTGCGAGATGCCGCCCACGATGCGGGTATGCTGACCGTGCTCTCGGGATGGGGCGGCGACGAGGGCGTGAGCTACAACGGCGACGGCTTCTTCGCGGGTCAGCTGCTCCGCGGGCGGCTCTGGTGGGTCCTCCGCTGGTGCCATCGATTCGGCGGGGGGACGTTGCTGCAAACGGCGCGGATATTTTACGGGAAGGTGATCTGCCAGCAGCTCGGATCGCTCGCCCCGACTCCGGGTAGTCAGACGCGCCGGCGGCCCGTCGTCCGGGAGCTACTCCGCAGTCTACCCATCGAGACCCAGCGGGTGCTGCTCGAGCGAAGTGTGAACCACCGGCGGCTTCGGAAGGCCGCATCGGCGCGGGAGAACCAGCGCCGGCTGCTCAACAACTCCCACATCGGCGGCCGAATCGACCTGGACGCGGAGTGGAGCATCCCCGCGGGCTTCGCGTTTCGCTATCCGCTGCTCGATCCCGAGCTGCTCGGGCTGGTCCTCGCCGCGCCCGAGCGGCTCTGTACGGTCGGCGGACGGACCCGAACGCTGCTGCGGCATTCGCTGATGGGGATCTACCCCGAGCTGATCCAGCGTCGCCACGGCAAGTTCATCTCCCACCCGCAGCGGCCGGCGTTCGTCTCTCTGGCGTAGCGCGGAGCCCCACCTCGCTCAATCGTTCTGCCGATTTCTGACGGGACTGGGTCTCGGCTGACCCCGCCGATCTCGGCAGCCTGGCGCCCAGCCTGCTATCACCAATCTAGAAATCGCTCTGTTAAACCCATCTCCTCTCGGGAGTTATCCCAAGTGATGCCAGAATGATACGCCACTGACGGCTCCGGTCGAGATTGTCCTCCGAACTCAAGCTGTTCTCCCGTTCTTAAGAAGGAGGATCGAGCCGTGACCGCTTACTTCGCCCGTGGTGCCCTCTGGCTATTGTCGGCCGCGCTCACGCTGCCTGTCGCGCTCGCGGCGCAGCAGGCCCCCACCAATG
>JBDTOH010000575.1:0-3862 GCA_039933355.1 Gemmatimonadota bacterium
TTTCGATCGGTGATGTCCTCGGAGATTCCGAGGAGGTAGACCGGCCGCCCCTCGTCGTCGTGAATGGCGACCTTCCTGCTCTGAAGGATCCGATCGCCACGGGTGCGGGTTGGAATGGTTTCCTCGGGGAGATTCAGCTTCTCGCCGGCCAGAATTCGCCGATCCTCGATCTCGAATCGGCGCGCGAGCTCGGGAGGGAATAAGTCCCGCCCGCGCCGGCCGATCACCTCGGACGGCTCGCGGTCGATTACATCGCGACCGGCCTTGTTGTACTGCACGAACCGAAGGTCCTTTGGTTCCTTGAGATAGATCGACGCCGGGATGTGCTCGATGATCTGGGTGACGCGGTGCTCGGCCTCTCGAGCGGCCATCTCGGCTCTACCGAGCGCTGTGATGCCCACGTTGATCTGCCTGCCCACCCAGAGCAGCACGAGCACCGCCACCATCCGCACCAACGCGAGGACCACAACAATCGTTCGACCCTCGGGCCGGGCGCGGACAACCCAGATGGAGGCAATCGCAGCCACCACGACGATCGTCCCGATCAGGATCAAGGCCCCGTTCACTTTTCGGCGAAGGGACGAGACGGGATCCCGCGCGGGAGCGCTCGGATAATTAACCGAGGCCGACAAAGGATCGCCCAGATCCGACGCCGGCTCAGTGTCGAGGGTCATGCGAACCGCCTCCAACCGAAGTGCCAGAAAAGTAAACCGCCCCAGTCGGCAGGCGCCCAACTTGGGGCGATGCCGGCCGGGCGGAGGCTCGGGGAAACCGCTAATATGGGAGATCGGCCACTAACTCCGAGTGCGCCAACCCGTTTCTCGCTCGGGACGTCGGCAACGAGCCCCTGGACCATTTCCACCGCGCGGCGAGGGTGAGCTCGAGCCGTGCGGTCGAGTTCGACCCGGAGCACGCAGCGATTAACATTCAGGCGGCTGCGGCCCGGCTTAAAAAGTTGCTGGTGCCTGCCAAGACCGGCGAGGGATTGCCGAGCTGATCGCACTTCTCGAAGCGTCGAACCATTCTGCCACACCGGCCTGAGAGAGCCATGGACACGAGTCTGCTTGCGATTGCCGCCCTTGGTTTCTTCCTCGGCATGCGCCACGCTACCGATCCCGATCATGTGATCGCGATCTCGACCATCGTTGCGCGCCATCAGACAGCCCGGGGCGCGGCGCTGATCGGCGGCGTCTGGGGTCTGGGTCACACGCTGACGATTCTCGTCGTGGGCGGCGGGATCGTGGCATTCCGCTGGGTAATCTCTCCCAGGGTCGGCCTCTCGATGGAGCTCACGGTCGGGCTGATGCTGATCGTGCTCGGCGTGATGAACCTGACGGGGTTTGGGCAGCAGGTCCGCAGCAGCCGCGAGGCGGAGGCGAGCCTGACGGACCCGTCCCACTCCCACGCCGACCATACCCACGACCACGGGACGGGCCATGGCTCGGTCAGCTGGCTCGACCGGCACCTTGGAACGGTGGGCCTCTATCAGCTGGTGAGGCCGTTGATCATCGGGATCGTGCACGGGCTCGCGGGTTCGGCGGCGATCGCGCTCCTGGTGCTTGCGAACATCAAGGATCCGCGGTGGTCCCTCATCTACCTCGTCATCTTCGGGATCGGCACGATCGTTGGGATGATGCTGATCACCACCGTCATCAGCTTCGCGTTCGTATCCACGAAGCGCCCGTTCGCGCGAATGCATCGCGGCCTCCGCCTCGCCTCGGGCGCCATCAGCCTCGGCTTCGGCCTCTTGATCGCCTATCGGATCGGAATCGTGAACGGCCTCTTTACGGGAAACCCCGATTGGACCGCGAAATAGGGCGGCAAGGCGGCAAGGCGGCAAGAAAACCGCTCGGCGAGTCCAGCTCAAGCCCGGGCGACCCTCGCAGCGTTAGGGCTGGCAACTTGCCGCCTTGCCGCCTTGCCGCCCTGCCGCCCTGTTCTACCGCGGCACTTTTAGCGTCACAACCGCGTCGAACACCGGCGGCGTTCCAAGCAGGTGCTCGATGAAATAGTCCCACGTTCGGCGGATCGTGTAGGGGTCGCCGGCGCCGGCGTGAGTGCGGCCGGGTAGGTAGAGCAGGTCGTAAGGCTTGTTGGCTTTGATGAGCGCGTCCGCGAGGCGGAAGGCTTGGCTCGAGGGCACGTTCTCGTCGAGGTCGCCGTAGATGATGAGCAGCCGCCCCGCGAGATTGCCGGCCATCGCATTGATGTCGAGCTTTTTCCAGTTGACGGGCGCTTCGTCGGGCTTGCCTCGGCGCGGCGATCCGTCCGGGTAGGCCGGGACGCCGGTGAAATTCTCGAATCCCGGATAGAGAGCCGCATAGTCGTAGACGCCCGCTCCCGACACGGCCACCTTGTAGAAGGCCGGACGGCTCAAGATCGCCTGCGCCGCGAAGGTGCCGCCCCAGGACCAGCCGTAGACGCCGACCCGCTCGAGGTCCATCTCCGGATGGCGCTCCGCCAGTTGCCGGATCGCGGCGATATGATCGTCGATGCCCACCTGGGTGAACTCGGGATACCCCGCGTCGCGAAATGCGCTCGAACGGTTCGGCGTTCCCCGCCCGTCCACCGTGACCATCGCGAAGCCGAAGCGGGCGAGCGAGCTCTCGCCTAACGGGTTACCGGCCGAGTACGCCTCGACGAAGTTCCGCGGCGTCACGATCACCTGAGGACCGCCGTACTCGGCGTCGATCACCGGGTGCTTGGCCTGCCCGATGTCGCGGCGGGGCGCATAATAGTTGGCGTAGAGGTCGGTGGTTCCGTCGGCGGCCTTCACCTTCTCGCGAACCGGAGGCCGCCAACCCGCCGCGTACAAGGCCGACGCGTCGGCCCGCTCCACCTCGGCGATCTGGTGCCCGTCCGCAGTCGAGCGGAGCACCGTCACCGGGGGCGTGTCGACGGTCGAGTACGTATCCAGAAACACGCCGGCCTCGGGACGGATGCGAACCCCCTGGTCCGGCCCGCGCAGCAGGAGCCGCAGGGCCGGGGCTCGGGGCGGATCGAACTGGTGGTCCGCTTCGGTCGCGGTGAGCAAGGTTGGCGGGCCGCCGTCGAGACGGGCTTTGTACAGCCGGCGGACGTAGGGATCTCCGCCCGGCTCGCGGCCGGCCCCGGTCAAATAGATCTCGCGGCGGGCCTCGTCGAGCGCGACGATGTCGAGGACGACCCAGTCGCCGGCCGTAATCGGGTTCCGGAGCGCGCCGTTCTGAGCGTCATAGTAGTAGAGGTGGCCCCACCCCGACCGGGCGGAGTACCACACCACCCCGGCCCCGTCACCCACGACGCGCACGTTAGGCATGTTGTACTCGACCGTATTGGTCTCGACCCGGGTCGGGCCGGTCTCTTCCAGGACGGTCGTCGCCTTCCCCGTGGCCAGATCGACCCGCACGAGCGCCACGGCCCTCGAGCCGAGAGTCCGCGCGATCAGAAACACCTGCCCTCGCTTCACGCTCCAACCGACGGGATCTCCGCGCAATCCTTCTGCGTACGGGTCCGGTGCCGTGATCCCCGCGCGCCGGCCGGTCGCAACGTCGAAGACGAACAGGTCCGACTTGAGCTGCTCCTGATCCCCGGTGAACGGCGAGCGGACTTCGTGGAGGATCGGCCGCCGCGACCCGTCCTGTGGAACCCACTCGACGAACGGATTGATCCTCACGTTGCGCTCATCAACCCGCGGCACGATCAGATACCGGCCGTCGGGCGACCACGCGGAGTTGGTCGGAGGAAGCACCATCCCGGTCTTCTTGCGCGTGATGGTGATCAAGGCGCTCTCGGGGAGCTTGCCGTACGAGTAATACGGCGCGCCGTCGGAGGTCAGCTGCGTCTCCCGGCCGGTTGCGACCTCTCGAACGAACAGGTTGTC
>JBDTOH010000576.1:0-3860 GCA_039933355.1 Gemmatimonadota bacterium
GCATCGACTTCTCGAACGACCCGCTGCTCCAAGGCCGCCTGTTCTCCTACACGGACACGCAGCTCCTCCGGTTAGGCGGACCAAACTTTCACGAAATCCCGATCAACCGCCCGGTCGTGCCGGTGACCAACAACCAGCGCGACGGCTTGATGCGCCAGGCAATCAACGTCGGCAAGGCCAGGCTACCACCCGAACACTGTCGGGGGAGGCTGCCCGATGCAGATGCGCGCCCGCGACGGCGGGTTCGTCAGCCACGGCGAGCCGGTCCAGGGCTCCAAGATCCGGGCGAGGAGCGAGAAGTTCTTCGATCATTTCAGCCAGGCGGCGATGTTCTTTCAGAGCCAGTCCGATCCGGAAAAGCAGCATCTCATCGAAGCGCTCCGGTTCGAGCTCGGCAAGCTCGACACTCCGAGCATCCGTGAGCGGATGATCGGCATGCTCGCCCACGTCGACCGCACTCTGGCAGAGGCTGTCGCGGAGGGGCTCGGTCTCGATGTTCCGGCCTCAGTCGAGCCGCCGCTCAACCACAGCATTCCGGCAGACGGCCGCCCTAACGACTTCCAGCCCAAGCGACCGGCCAAGTCCCCCAAGCCGTCCCCCGCCCTCAGCATGGCCAACACGCCCAAGGACTCGATCGAGACGCGCAAGGTGGCGGTCTTGGTGGCCGACGGTGTGGACGGCGGAGCCGTTGCGGCGATGATGAAAGCGCTCAGTCTTGCCGGAGCGACGGCCAAAGTGGTCGCGCCACGGCTCCGCGCCGTTGACTCGTCCAAGAAGGCGGTGCCGGTCGACTTCACCTTCCTCACGACCGCCTCGGTGTTGTTCGACGCCGTCTATGTGCCGGGCGGCGACGCCGGCATCGATGCGCTCGCGGCCGAGCCGGCGTCGGGGCGATTCGTTCGGGAGGCATATCGCCATTGTAAACCGATCGCCGCTACCGGAAGGGGAGCGGATTTCGTGGCGGCCGCGCTTGGCGGCTCCGCCCAAATCGAGATCGGTGACCGAGCCGATTTGCTGGATGAGGGCGGTCTGATCTTTGGACCGGATCTGCAGGTCGGCAGCGTTGCCAAGGCGTTCATCGCGGCGATGAAGCAGCACCGATTCTGGGCCAGAAGCAGCTAAGATGGGATTTGATCCGGCCGAGAAGACCGGTGGCCTCGGCCTGGGCCTCTTCATCACCCGTCAGATCGCGACTGCGCACGGCGGGACGATCGAGGTGATCTCGGCGGAGGGCGAAGGAACGACGTTTCGGTTGCATCTCCCACGGACGGCAGCGGCTTCGGTCCTGACAACGCTGCCCCATTCCGGCTCGACCTCGTCTACCGGGCGATGAAGGCGGATCCGGAGCTTGCCGACATCCCCGTGGCGATCTCGACCTCCGATCCGTCCCGGGCTCCTCAGGGCGTTCCCGTGATGCGAAAGCCCGTCGTGCTCGATCGCCTACTCGACATCGTCCGACTGAGCTGCCGCGGAAGATCCGCGTCCGATCAGAGCTGAAGCCCCTACTGACGGCTCGCGCTCAGCGCCGGGCTCGCAAAATCCAAACAGTTCGAATGTCGTGGGCCGTAACCCATACAAACTTCCCGGCCACCCGCACGGCGCCGCTGCCGGCCGGTGGGCCATAGCGCACCACCTCTCGGTTGGTCGCCGGGTCGATCGCCACCAGCAACGTCTTCTTCCCCCGAACCCACACTCGCCCGCCGCCGGTCGCGATGTCGCCGCCCGGTCCGTCTATTCCCACTGCGATCGTCGCAACGACGCGATTCGTCCGCGGATCGATGCGGGTTACCGAACCGTCGCCCTGATTGAGGGTCCACACTCCACCTTCGCCGACGGCGAGGAAGCGCGGCGTCGGGCCGACGGGAATTGTGGCGGTAACCCGGTTCGTGCCCGGGTCGATTCTCTGGACCGAGCCGGGACCAGAACCGCCGTCGCCGGTGTTCGTGATCCAGACCGCGCCAAAACCGAACGCGGCGGCGTACGAGTTAGCCGCTACGGTGATCCTGGCCGTGACTCGGTTCTTTCGAGGATCGAGGCGGGAGAGTATTCCGGCAGGATCGCTCAGGACCCACACGGAGCCCGCGCCGCCGGCCACGCTCAGCTCGCCG
Source organism: Gemmatimonadota bacterium (assembly GCA_039933355.1). Classification (GTDB taxonomy): domain Bacteria; phylum Gemmatimonadota; class Gemmatimonadetes; order Gemmatimonadales; family GWC2-71-9; genus SHZU01. The sequence continues at coordinate 2,109 of JBDTOH010000576.1, forward strand.
TTAGGATCGGCCAGGCCGGTGCGAACGACGGCGGTGATCCGGGGACGGTTGCGATCGATCCGGTAGATAGTGGAGTCGCCGCAATTGGCGACCCATACCGAGTTGAACGCGACGGCCGGCGCGCCGCAGGGCTCCGGCACCGGCACCGACGCGACCGGCCGGGCGCGGTCGTGCCGCAGCTTCTCGAGCCGGTGTTGGTTCGTCGTCCACACGTCGCTGCCGTCCGCGACGAGGAAGTCGGCCGAGCCTGGGATCTCGAGCGTGACCAGCGCCTGCTTGGCAATTGGTGTGACCCGCTCTTGGGCCGGCGCGGCGGTCGTGACCAGGAGAGCGGCTGCAAAGACGCTCAGGGGTGATCGCGACAGGTTGGGCTTCTCCCGGGTCGATGGCGAGCTGCGCCTCGCTTCCGTCTCCACCGGTGTTCTCTGCCTAACGGACGGCGGCGGTCATTCCGCCGTCGACGATCATCGAATGCCCGGTCACGTACGACGCAGCGTCCGAGCAAAGCCACACGACGGCTTCGGCCGCTTCCTCGGGGCGTCCGATTCGGCGCATTGGAATCAGCGCGTCGTATGCGGCCTCCACCGCCTTGCGTCCGTCAGGGGTGCCGCCGCCGGCCGTCTCGAACACGCCCTCGAGCATCGGAGTTCGAAACGCCCCAGCCGCGAGCGCGTTCACCCGGATGCCCTGAGTCGCGTATTCCTGCGCGGCCGACTTGGTCAGCGCGAGCACGCCGGCTTTGGCGGCGGAGTAGAGCGCGGCTCCGCTTCCTCCACCGAGCCCGTTGACCGACGACGTGTTGACGATGACGCCGCCCGGAGGGGACTGAGCCAGCATCTGCTTGATCTCGTGCTTCATGCAGAGCCACACGCTCTTGAGGTTCGTCTCCATCGACCGGTCGTAATCCGCTTCGGTAAAATCCGCGGTCGGCAAGAACGCGGCGCCCTCGACGGCCGCGGCGTTGTTGAAGGCGACGTCGAGCCGGCCGAATGCCTGGACCGCGGCGGCCACGAGCCGCTCGACGTCCGCCGCCTTCCCGACGTCGGCTTGTACCACCTCCGCGACGCCGCCCGCCTCACGGATCTCCGCGACAACCTGCTGCCCCGGCTCGGCGCGCCGGCCCGCGATGACGACCCTGGCGCCCAACCGGGAAAAGAGCAGCGCCGTCGCCCGGCCGATTCCGGACGTGCCGCCGGCGACTAATACGACTTTGTCATGGAAGGTCACGGGAAGTCCTTTTGAAGACGGTAGGACGGTAGGACGGTAGGACGGTAAGACGGTAAGACGGTAAGGTGGTCACGCGGTGGGCGGGGATGAGGGTTACCTCCGCTGACAATTGTCACCTCTGTCATTCTGAGCGCCAGCGAGGAATCTAGGTCGCACTGCTCGCGCTTCGCGACCCGCCAAGACTCGCATCGGCCTGGACGCGAGCGCCACCACGGCGGAGAGAATCCAGAGAAGAACGACCAGCCAAAGAATCGGGAACGTCGGCCAGGCGGAGGTGACGACCGCGACCGTGATATTGTACAACGCATGAAGCAGTACCGCGAGGAGAAGGCTCCCGACGGTATTGAAGCAGACCCAGGTGTAGAGCACCGCGAGCGGGACGAGGAGTGCGAGCTAGCGAGGAATCTAGGCCGCAGAGTCCGAGCGCCGCGAAGTAGATCGCTCGCTCCGCTCGAGATGACAGACCAGTAGCTGAAGTTGCCCCGATTTGGTGGACACCTAATGTCAGAGCATTCTTTAGACAGG
>JBDTOH010000577.1:0-3859 GCA_039933355.1 Gemmatimonadota bacterium
CGCTGAAGTGATCGCTCAGGCGCTCCACCCCGCCGGGATTGGCGCCGCCGCCGGTGGTCTCGCCGACGATCGTCGCGCGCTTGAGCGTCTTGAGGTTGTTGGTGAACTCCTCGGCCGCTGAGAAGGTGCGGCCGCTGGTGAGCACGTAAACGTCCTTGTTGACGTAGCGACGGCCCGGCACGTACGAGAGGGTCCAGAACTGCTGAGTCGCGTCGCTCGCGCGCCAGTAAAGATCGTTGAGATGGACCGGCCGGCCATCGAAGAGATACGTGCAGAGGAACGCGACCATGCCGGGACTGCCGCCGCCGTTGTCGCGGACATCGATGATCAGCGCGTCGGTCCCCGCGACAAACGCCATCGCCGCCGCCGCTACGTCACCCGCCGCTCCCGCCGGATCGAAGAAGCCGTTGAACTTGAGGTACCCGACGTTGCCGGGGAGGCGCTCGACCTTCTCGAAAGCATAGTTCATCGCGGCAAATCGGTCGGGACCGCTTGGACTACCGGGCGGCGGCCCCGACGGAATTGTCTCCGCCGAATAAAAGATGTTGAGATGTTTATCGTGGGCGATGTCGCGGAGATCGTCCGTCAGCATCCGGCTCAGGGCCTTGGCGCTCGTCACGGTGTCGTACGCCGTACCAAGGCGCTCGACGAGCCGCGCCGCCATCTTGTCCGCGACCGCCGGAAACACATACTTCTCCTTGAGCACTCGGCTCAAGCCCTCAACGACCTGGGTCCGTTCGGCCTTGGTGACGGTCCGGTCCGGCTGATTCGGTCCCTGCATCTGCGCTCGGGCGGAGGAAGCCGCGGCGAGACCGCAGAAGAGGGCGGCGCACAGGGCCAAAGGCCGGGTCGGATATGGCATGACGGAACCTCCTCGTGCTCATCGTAGGGGAATCGGCACGGTACCAGGCCGTCTAGGCTGGGATGCTTGGCACCCGCACTACGTCGCGGCGGGGTCGTCCGTTTCTTCGTCGCCGGGGAACTTGTCCTCCCACAGCGCGAAGACATTGCCGTCCGGATCCGCGATCATCGCCATGATCCCCCACGACATCTGGGTTGGGTCGCTCAAGAAGCGGACTCCCTTTGCGTGAAGCGCGCCGGCGTAGTGGACCAGGCCGGGGACATGGAGCGTAATGCCGGTGTGCCGCCCCACCAGCGCCTTCGCATCCGGATGATTGGCGGGGTGCACGCTCAGGTGGCTGTTCCCCTCGAAGAACTCCGCCCCGAACGAACCCTGCTTCGTCAGGATGAGCCCGAGCGTGTCGCGATAGAACGGAATGGCCCGCTCGATGTCGTTCACGAACACGGCAACGCTCTGAAGCCGCGGCGCGCGCTCCGAGTTAGGCGTTGTCATGGGCTGATAGCTCTGGTCTTAGCCTTCATCGGTCCCCTCTATTTCCGACTTCCGACGTCCGAATTCCGGGATACTCCGCCAAGCGGCTTCGTAGTTCCGCCGCATCCCCGCGAGCCCGGCCCGCTCGAGCGGCGTATCCGCGGAGTGCGCGTGAAAATCGGACTCGCTCATCGACGCGAAGAAGTCCGGGTCGCTCCGGTCGATCGCGCCGCGGTCCGCGTAACCCGCCACCGAGGCCGGTGCGGCGAACCGCTCGTTCCACGGGCACACGTCGTTGCAGACATCGCAACCGAACGCCCAACCGCCCAGCTTCGCGACCAGCGGCTCGGGGATCGGGCCTTTCTGCTCGATCGTCAGGTACGAGATGCATCGGGTGGCGTCGACCAATCGCGGCTCGACGAACGCCTCGGTCGGACAGGCGTCGAGGCACCGGGTGCAGCTTCCACAGCGATCCAGCTCGAACGGGACGTCGGTCGCGAGCGCCAGATCGGTGAAGACGGTCCCGATGAAGAAGAACGAGCCGGCGCCGGGCCGGATCAGCATCGAGTTCTTGCCGATCCAGCCGAGGCCAGCGCGCTGCGCCAGCTCGCGCTCAGGCACCGGACCGGCATCGGCGAAGAACCTCGCGACCGAAGCTCCGCGCTCTCGGAGGAAAGCCGCGAGGCGCTCGAGTCGCTCCGCCATCACCGCGTGATAGTCCCGGCCGCCGGCATACTTCGAGATCTTGATTTCCGCCGTTCCGCCGCCCGGGCGCGGCGCCGGGAAATAGTTGTCGAGCACCACGATCGCAACGACCGCCCCGGGTACGATCTCCGCCGGCCGTTTTCGCTTTGCGGCCTGGCGATGGAGGTAGCGCATGGTCCCTGCATAACCCGCTGCCAGCCACCGGTCGAGCGCCGATCCGTGCATGCTGGGCGAGAGATCGGCGACGCCAACGGCGAGAAACCCCAGGGTCTCCGCCACCCCCGCCAAGTCACTCCGCGAGACGGTCATGGCGCCGCCTCGGACGGCTTCCAATTGCCGGTGATGAGCCGGGCCCCGCGCTGGAATGTGATGTAGGACCATCCCCACTCGAAGATGACCACCGCCCGATTCCGGAAACCGATCAAGAACAGGATGTGAACGAAGATCCAGAGCAGCCACGCCAGGACGCCGGACGCCTTGATCGGGCCTACCTCGGCGACACCTCTCCCCCGGCCGATCACCGCGAGCTGACCTTTGTTTCGGTAGTGAAACGGCTTCCGCGGCCTCCCACTCACGTCGGCGAGGATCTGTGCCGCGGTGTATTTGCCCATCTGGATCGCGACCGGGCAGATGCCCGGCAGGGTCGTGAAGCCGGCCTGATGTGAATAGGCGGCCGCGTCGCCTAACACGAACACGTTGGCGTACTTCGGCACCGAGCAGTCGGCCTCGACCACGACGCGCCCCTGCCGGTCGAGCGGCACGCCGAGACTCTTAAGAAGAGGGCTCGCCTGATTGCCCGCCGCCCAGATGACCGTGTTGGACGGGATCCGCCAGCCCGCCGCCACCACGAACCCGGGCTCCACCGACGTGACCAGCGTTTCGGTGCGCACGTCGACGCCGAGCCCGCGGAGCGATTCCTTGGCTCGCTGGCTCAAGCTGGTGGGATAGGACGCCAGGAGACGAGGGCTGCCTTCGAGCAGCATAACGTTCGCGTCGCGCGAATCGATCCGCCGAAAATCCCGGCGCAGGGCGAATCGGCGAATCTCGGCCAGGGCGCCTGCGAGCTCGACCCCGGTAGGGCCGCCGCCGATGACGACGAAGGTGAGCAGCTGCTGGCGGATCACCGGGTCCTTCTCGCGCTCCGCCCGCTCGAACGCGAAGAGGACTCGACGTCTGATCTCGAGCGCGTCTTCGAGGCTCTTCAAGCCGGGCGCGAGCGCTTCCCACTCCGGCCGCCCGAAATATGAGTGACGGGCTCCCGGCGCGACGACCAGATAGTCGAACGGCACAGCGGTCCCGTCGCCGAGCTTCACGACCTGGCCGGCGAGATCGATCGCGGCCGCCTCACTCAGCAGGACCTCGATGTTCGACGCCCGCCGGAGAATCGACCGGATCGGTGAGGCGATGTCCCCCGGCGAAAGCGCGGCCGTCGCGACCTGGTACAGCAGCGGCTGAAACAGATGATGATTGGTGCGGTCGATGAGCGTCACGTCCACCGGCTTGTTCGCGAGCGACTTCGCAAGATAGAGCCCGGCGAATCCGCCGCCGATCGCCACGACCCGCGGCCGCGCGGTCACAGGCCCATCGTCTCGCGTCGCCACCGCGCAAACCGGATAACGTCCTGGACCGGTGGCACCGCGGCCTCGTCGCCGTAGGCCGTGTACATTCTCCACGCCAGGTACGACCGGTCCGGAATCGGCAGGAACGGCGAGTCCTTCCACCAGTCGCGGCGACGGAACGCCCACCCGGTCTTCAGCAGGTCAATCGCCAGCCGCGGGTTGACCAGTGCCCGCCCCAAGAGAGAGAGCACCAGCTGACCCC
>JBDTOH010000578.1:0-3848 GCA_039933355.1 Gemmatimonadota bacterium
CGATCTCTTTGAGGGTCTGGTTGACCGCGTTATCGACTTCCTGCAGATCGGCGCCGGTTGAGATGTCGAACGAGCTGGTGGATGCCATCAGTAGAGGAAGCTTTCGAGGGCCCTGGAACGGCTCACGTGGCGAAGCCGGGTCAACGCTTTTTCCTTGATCTGCCTGACCCGCTCGCGGGTGATGCCGAGCATGGCGCCGATCTCTTCGAGGGTCATGGGCTCCGGGGAGTCGAGGCCGAAGTAGAGCCGGAGGATCTTAGCCTCCCGCTCCTTGAGCTGCTTGAGCACTTCCTCGATCGATTGCGACAGCGCGTGCTCGAACGTCTCAGCATCCGGGCCGGCGTTCTGGGTGTCGGGGAGGTAATCGAGCAGGCGATTGTCTTCGCCCGGCGTCATCGGCGCGTCGAGGGAGACATGGTTCTGCGAGATGGAAAGAGTCTTCTGCACCTCTTCCATGTCGATGTCCATACCCTCGGCGATCTCCGCGGCCGTCGGTTCGCGTCCGAGCTCTTGAAGGAGGGCGGCGCTCCGGCGGGTGATTCGGTGCAGCGTGCCGGCTCGATTGAGCGGCACGCGAACGATCCGGCTCTGTTCGGCGAGCGCCTGGAGAATAGCCTGCCGAATCCACCAGACCGCGTACGAGATGAACTTGATGCCCTTGGTCTCGTCGAATTTGTGGGCCGCGCGGATCAAGCCGAGGTTGCCCTCATTGATCAGGTCGGAGAGCGAGACACCTTGATTCTGATATTTCTTGGCAACCGACACGACGAAGCGGAGATTACTGCGGACCAGCTTGTCGAGCGCTTCGGCCTCGCCCGTACGAATCCGTTGCGCGAGCGTGACCTCTTCCTCCTGATTGATCAGCGGATACCGGCTGATCTCTCGCAGGTATTGATCCAACGAACCGTCGTCAGCCGCGGGGCCACCCTTCGACCCCGAGCCGACCTGAATGGGGCGCATGCGAAATCAAACCTCGGTGGGCAACACGAGAACTCGCTTTCAACCTACCCCACGGTTGGCGCGCCGCGCAACCGTAGAGGGACGAAAAGTCCGCCGCATTTCTTCGTGCTGCATGAGTGCCTCAGTCGTAGTTGTCGATCTGGGCTCGCTGCAAGGTTCCTGAGTAGTCAACGTATCCGACCTTGGTCTCCGAGTAGAAGTCATACACCTGCCAGCCACCCTCGCGGTGACCGTTGCCGGTTTGCTTCACTCCACCGAAGGGAAGATGAGCCTCGGCGCCGATCGTTGGTGCGTTGACGTACGTGATTCCGTTGTCGAGCTCGTGCAATGCCCGGAAGCCAAGGTTCACGTTACGTGTGTAGACGGAACTGGAGAGTCCGTACTTCACACTGTTGTTGACGCGGACCGCTTCGTCGAAGGAGCGAACCCGGATCACGGTGAGAACCGGCCCGAATACCTCCTCTTGGGCGAGCCGGTGCTTGGCCGTCGCGCCCGTCAGGATGGTCGGCCGGTAGAACCACCCGCGGCCGAGCCGCTGACCGCCGGGCCGCCGTCCGCCGGCGGCAACCTCGAGACCTTCTTCCTTGCCGATCGCCACATAGCGCTCGACGTTGTCGCGGGCCCCCTCGTGAATCATCGGTCCGACCTGACTCTTGGGATCCCGCCCGTCGCCCAGGACGAGCCGCTCAGCTTGCTCCACGAGCCTTCTCACGAAGCGGTCGTGAATCTTCCTGTGAAGAATGAGACGACTGGTTGCCGTACAACGTTGTCCCGTCGTCCCAAACGCGCCCCAAAGAACCCCGTCGAGCGCGAGGTCGAGGTCGGCGTCGTCCATCACGATCATCGCGTTCTTGCCACCCATCTCGAGCGAGAGCCGCTTGTGCATCCGGCCGGCCGTCTCGCCGATCGACGAGCCCGTGGTCGTCGACCCGGTGAACGAGATCACCGGAATCTCGGGATGCTCGACGATCGCCTTGCCGACCGCTTCGCCTCGTCCATGGACCAACTGGATCACGTCGGGAGGAAGGCCGGCGTCCAGCAAGATCTCGACAAGCAGATGGGCCGTGTGGGGAACATCTTCGGCCGGTTTGAAGACGATCGAGTTCCCGCAGACGAGTGCGGGGAACATCTTCCAGGTCGGGATTGCCATGGGGAAGTTGAACGGGGTGATGAGCCCCGCGACGCCGATCGGCCGGCGATAGCTCATGGCCCATTTGTTCTGGAGCTCGCTCGGGACCGTGTGGCCGAACAAACGGCGTCCTTCGGACCCGGCATAGTACGCGGTGTCGATCCCCTCCTGAACGTCCCCGCGCGCCTCCGTGAGAACCTTTCCCATCTCGCGGGTCATCGCTCGGGCGATCTCCTCTTTGCGCTCACTCATCAAATCGCCGACCCGCCGGAGAACGTCGCCCCGCGCAGGGGCCGGCACCGCGGACCACCGCTCGAAGCCGCGCTTGGCCCCGCGGACAGCCGCGTCGACATCCTCCTTGCCGGAATCGGGAAACCGGCCGATCAGGTCGCGCGGGTTGGCCGGGTTGCGATTGTCGAGATAGGCGCCCGTAGCAGGAGCGACCCATTTACCGTTGATGAAGTTTCGAAAGTTCGGCGCCATGTTCACCCTGCCTGCTCGAGACGGCGACCACTCAGTCGCCCAACTGCTACTTACACATCCAGATCGCGCTGTACTTCGTGTATCCGATTCGCGGCAGCACCTCGCGGGCGGCGAGAATCCCGCCTGCCAGCATGACGAGCAACGAGAGCGTGTGCGCGAGACCCATCCGGCGGCGCCAGCTGGCGGTCGCGCCCCAAAGGCCGGCGAGCGTGGTGACGCCGATCGCGGCCAGGTAGCCGTAGAGCTCCCAGCCGCAGGCATGGAAGTAGGGCCATTGGGTCATGCCGGCAGCGAGCGCGATGCCTAACGCGACCCGCGCCCACGTCGTCAGCGTCTCGCGGCGGGAGACCGCCGCGGCGGGCGCAGGAAGGGCGGGGCGCGGCGCACCTTTGCCGGCCGGCGCCGGAAGCTGAGCAGGCGCGGCGCCGGGCTTGCCCATCAGCTTGTCGATCTGCGCGAGCTCCTTGTCCCAATCCCGCGGCTGGTCGGCGCTCATTTTCCACTCCGCTCGATGCCGTACTTCGTGAGCTTCTTGTAGAGGTAGGATCTCGGCATGTTGATCGCGCGCGCGGTCTTCGTGACGTTCCCCTGGTACTCCCGCAGCTTCCGTTCGAGGAAGACTTTTTCGCTCTCCTCCCTGAACTCCTCGAACGTGCCGCCCGCTCCGGCTTCGCCGAGCGTGGCCGACTCGCCCCCGCCGGCCAGGAGCCGGTCGACATCGGTCGCCCTGATAACCCGGTCGGCGGACAGAATGAGAAGGCGCTCGACCGCGTTGCGGAGCTCGCGCACGTTGCCGGGCCAGACCCTGAACTGGAGCCGCTCGATCGCCTCGGAAGCGAACGTCTTGGGGACCATGCCCGGACGCCCGCCTAACTGCGACGCGAAGTGTTTGATCAGATCCGGAATGTCTTCGCGCCGGTCGCTGAGCGGCGGCACGACGATCGGTACGACGTTGATCCGATAAAAGAGATCCTCGCGGAAGCGACCTTCTGCGATCTCTTCTTCGACGTCTTTGTTGGTCGCCGCGAGAACCCGGACATCCACCTCGACGGCCTTCATCCCGCCGAGCCGGGTCACGACGCCTTCCTGAAGGGCGCGGAGCACCTTGGCCTGGGCCGACAGCGACATGTCGCCGATCTCATCGAGGAACAGCGTCCCTCCGTCGGCGAGCTCGAACTTTCCGACCCGATCCGTGACTGCTCCCGTGAAGCTGCCCTTGATGTGGCCGAACAGGTCGCTCTCGATCAGCTCCGTGGGAATGGCCGCGCAGTTGACC